>JBBSDR010001193.1:0-3185 GCA_038240465.1 Gemmatales bacterium | reverse complement strand
TCCCGCGTTATGCTCCCGTGACCATGAGGGTTGACCCGTCAGGATGGCGAGTGAACCCCGGCTGGCTGTTAGCGATGGTCACGACCTACGGACAGGAAAGGACCCAGGACATGAAACGATTCTCTCTCGCCTTGTTCGCCGGCGCTGTGGCGACCGTTCTGCTTTCAGGGACGGCGAAGGCGGCTCCGGTGCCGTGGAGCTACAACTTCCAGCCCGGCTCGGTGCCGGGTTCGCTTACGGTCGCCAGCGACAATCCCGGAAGCTACCTGACGCTCAGCGACGAGCCGGGCCGCACCGTCAACACCGACCACACGTTCATCACCGCGACCAACATCCTGACGACCAGCAATGCGCCGACCGGCTTCCCCGACGAATTCACCCAGCACGGCAACGTGACATTCACGCTTTTCTTCGAGGATGTGAATTCCAACACCCCGATGACGTTCAAGTTTACGGGTACGTTCAACACGACGGACCCGATGAACCCCTCGACGCTTTCCGCCGATTCGTCGCTGGTGCAGTTCACGCCGACCGGCATCCAGAACGTCACCCAGGTGCTCGGCCAGAACGAGTATAACATCAAGTTCTACTCGTACTCGCCTCCCGGACCGCCGAATCCGCCAATGCCCGGCCAGAAGCCCAACGCGGGTTCGATCGCCTACCAGGTGACTGTCCGCAACCTGGACATCCAGAAGGCGCCCGAGCCTTCGACGATGATCCTGGCCGGCCTGGGCGCCTCGTTCATGAGCTTCAGCGCCTGGCGGAAGCGGCGCAAGCAGGCGAACCAGATCGCCATCGTCTGAGATTGGTTCTGACTCATCGCCCTCCCTGTTGTCTCCATTCAGTGACCTGACTGACAGCCTCGCGGTGAGGGCGGGAACCTGCTCCGACGCTGGTTCCCGCCCTTGCCCGAATCCCTCCCGCGCTTCCACGCACCGGGACTGCACCAAGCGAGACGGCACCATGAGACGACCCGGAACCCTCCTTTCGTATTATCCTCCGTTCACCAGACTACCCGTTGAATCGTCCTCCGGACGGATTCTCACCCGCAACTGAGGGACCGACCACTCATGCGCCGAACGCTCAACATCAAGTTTCTGCTGTGTCTCCTGGCCGGGTTGACTGTTGCCTCCGGCGGCGTCGCCCTGGCGCACCACCTGCAGTACCGCCGCATCCCGCTGGCCCTGCTTCGCCAGGCCCAGAAGGCCGAGGACGAAAACGACCTCAAACGCGCCGCCGACTACATCAAGCTCTATCTCGACTTCGAGCAGGGCGACGTCGAACAGAAAGCCCGCCTCGCGCGCATCCTGACAAGCAAGAAGTCGTCCGCGTCCACGGTGAACGACGAGTTCGAGGCGTTCTTCCTGCTCCAGTTCGTCCTCGCGCGCGATCCGCAGCGAGACGACATGCGCCGGCTGTTCATTCCGCTGGCCATCAAGTTCGGTGAATTCGACAAGGCGGAGGACCAGCTCAAGCTGCTGCCGCGCGACGGCGAGGCCGCCGCCCTCCAGGCGCGCTGGTATGAGGCCAAGAAACTCGTCGATCAAGCTATTGAATCGTATCGCGAGTCCATCAAGCTGCTCCCCAAGGATGCCGAGACCGCGACGCGCTTCGCCCGATTGGTGCGCACGCGCACCTGGAATCAGTTGACACCCGAGCAGGCAATGAAGAAGCGCGAATCCGATGCCCGCGAGGCCGACGATGCCGTGGACGCTCTGGTCAAGGCGGCGCCCGACTCGTGGCAGGCCCGGCTGGCGCGCTGGAACTATCGGCGCGACTATTACCTGTTCGAGCGCCGCGGCGAGAAACGCTCCACATTCCTCAACATGGTCCGCGATTTCCTGATTCAGGACGCGGTCAAGGACGTCAACCGGGCGCTGGAACTGCGCGAGGGCGAGGCCGATGTCCGGCTCGCCGCGGCCGAGGCAGCTCAAATGGAAGGACGCCTCGACGTCGCACGCACGCATCTGGACAAGGCCATTCAGCTTCATCGCAAGGAGCCGCGCGTCTACAAGGCCTATGCCGGCCTGGAACTGCTGGTCGAGGAAAAGGGTGCGAAGCCGGACGAGAACACCAAGACGGAGGCTCGCGGCCGCGCTCTGAACTGGCTGCGGCAGGGGACGCAGGAACTGAAACCGCCGGCCCAGACCGAACTGCTCTGGGCGTACATCGTTCTGCTGCTGGACACGAACACGCCGCGCGACCTCGACGAGGCGGCGACGGTGATCAATCGCATTCGCGTGCAGAATGTCACGCCGGCTGGAGGCAACTACCTGCAAGGCCGGCTGCTCATGGGCCGGCAGCAGTGGGCCGAGGCCGCGCGCCTGCTCGAACAGGCCCAGCCCCTGCTGGCAGCCGAACCCGAATTGGCCAATCAGATCGACATGAACCTGGGGCGTTGCTACGAGGAACTGAACAAGACGGACGTGCAGTACAGCACCTTCAAGCGCCTGTACGACCGCAACCCGGGTTCGCTCTCTGCTCGCCTCAACCTGGCCCAGGCTGCCCGGGCGGCGAACAAGATCGACGACGCCCTCCGCTACTATGCCGAGACGCTGCAAACACCCGACGTGCCTCATGGCGTCTGGATCGACTACAGTCGCCTGACCATTGTCAAGGCGCTGCAAACCCACGAGAGCGCCGACTGGAAGCGTGTGGAGCAATCGTTCGACGATGCCAAAACTCACAACCTGGCGGATGCCGCGGAAATCGCCGTCGTGCGCGCCGAGGGGCTGATGGCTCGCGACAAGCCTCAAGAGGCCCGCAACGTGCTGAGCGAGGCACGCAGCAAATCGCCGGAGCGTGTCGAACTGGTGTGGGCGGCCCAGGCCGCGCTCGAACAGCGCCTCAAGAACCCCGAAGAGGCAATCAAAATCCTCGATGAGGCGGAGCGGACGCTGGAGAAATCCGCCGCCAAGGCCGAGTTGCGACTGGCGCGGGCCAGCTACTGGGTCGGCCGCCACAACAGTCAGACGAAGGCCGAGTTGCTCAAACTGTCGCAGGACCTGGAGAAGTTCGAGACGCGCGACCGCTATCGGCTGCGGCACGGCCTGGCCGAGTCCAACTATCGCGCCGGCAACACCGAGGAGGCAGGCCGGCTGTGGAAATCGCTGGCCCGCGAGGAACACTACAAGAGCGATCTGCGTCTGCGCCTGGTGCTGTTCGACCTGGCCCTGCAAGAGGGC
>JBBSDR010001192.1:0-3186 GCA_038240465.1 Gemmatales bacterium | reverse complement strand
CGCCTTTCGATTCCGCTTTAGAAGGCGGGTCGCTCCCCGTGTACACCTCGGGTCGCTTCCCCTGTAGAACTCCGCTCGCTACCCCCCCCGGCTCGCCTGGAAACACGCGATCGCGCACAGTAGAACTACAATTCCCCAGGTTCACCGTCTGCATTACCCCGCCCCAACGCGGAGTTCCTCTGATGAGGCCCACCCTGTCCTGCCTCGCTGTGTTCCTGCTGACCACTGCCGGGCTTCGCGCTGGATCGGTCAGCACCCGCATCCTCTGGATCGAGGACAAACCGCACGCCGAGGTCACCCTCGACGGCGATCTGCCCGGATTCAAGGAGATCGACGTTCCCGCCGAACTGGTCGATGCCCAGGGAGCGCGGCTGTGGGCCGGACCGATCAAGGTCAAACTCGATGGGCCAAAACCCCACACGGCACGGCTCGCCATTCCGAACATCAAGGAGCCGAAGAAACAGCACAAACTGACGCTGTCGCTCCAGCACGAGTCGCTCGGCGGCGATTACCGCGAGGAGATCACCTTCGGCCAGGAGAACTCCGCCATCCAGACGCACGGCCTGCGCATCGCCGGCGTCTTCCCCAATCGCAAGGTGTTCCTGACCCTCGGACTCAACGGCATTCGCGGACAGGACCAGCGGCAGATTCCCGTCGGACTGCGCGTGCGCGACGGCCACGAGAACACCATCCTCAACAAGCAGGCCGGTCTCGCTCCCGCGCTGGAGCCGCGCGTCCACCTCATCGACGTCACCCTCGACACGACGACAGCCGTCGGCCCGTTCTCACTCGAAGCCACTATCGACAGTGAGGCGCATCAGGTGTTCTTCAACGCCACGCTCCGCTACGCCCAGCCCAACGCCCTCGTGCCGGTCAGCGGCTTCGAGCATGGCGATCCGGCGCTGTGGTTCACGTCGTCGCCGCAGAATCGGCCCAACTACTACATCACCGGACAGATGTACTACTCGCCGCACCTGACCGATCTGCAAAAGCATCGCAACACGCTCGTCAGCTACGACCGCGAGGTGAAGCACAGCGGCCGGCAGTCGCTGCGGATCGACTATCCGGTGACGGGCGAGTCAGACGTCTGGGGTGTGCAAGTGCTGCCGGGCAAGCCGGTCGCCCTGGCGCTGTGGATCGAGGGCAATGAGAGCAACGACGTCCTTGTGGCCCATTTTGAGGACAACAGCAACTTCACCCTGCCGGCCTGGCAGCGGTTCGCCAACTTCTCTTCCGCAACCGTGTGCAAGCTCGACTTCGCCGGCTGGAAACGATTCCGCGTTCCCGTCCTCGGTGAAGGCTTGCAGGTCGCCAGTGTCAAGGGATCAACCGAGAAGATCGATGCGCCGATCCGCTTGATGTGCTTTACGCTTCAGCCCGGCCCCTCGACAAAGCCGCCGGGGAAGGACGCGCGCCGCATTGTCAGGATCGACGATCTCGCCGTCGAAACGCAGGCGCCGCCCGATGACCTCCTGACGCTCGAAGTCCAGAACGATGACGCCGAGGGCCGCCTGCTCGTCGGGGGCCAACTCGGCATCAGTGTCGGCAACGGAAGCAGGGCCGCACTCAAACGAGGGCGAATCACCATCGCCGCCCTTCGGCCCCGCGATACACTCACCCCACGCAATCCCCGCGATCCCACTCTGAAAACTATCTGGACGCACACGCTCACTCTCGAAACGCCGGCGGAAGGGTTCGCTCACACGGTCGTGCCGCTGCGCGAGTTGGCCGAGAAGCAGCCGCATGGGCCGGTGGAGCTTCGAGTCACCTTTGTAGACGAGGCGAAACCGGGGACGAGTGTCATGGCCTTTCTCACGCTCAAGTCGGCCGTGCAGGCGTGCATCGTCCACGATTTCGAGGAGCCGATCACCTTTAGCGGCTATCAGTCAGGCAAGGTGACGAAGTCGCCCGCTCGCGTCGTGCCTGGCGGGGCGGACGGCAAGGGACATGCGCTGGCGCTGGAGGTCAAGCCGAAGCAGGACGACAACTCCGTACTCTTTCATCCCGCCCTGCCCGGTCAGGTCGAGCGCGTCGAATTCATGGTCAAGGGCGGCGACAGGCCTGTGACACTGCAGCCCTGGCTGATCGACAGCGGCCATACCGGTATCTGGCTGCGACCCTACAACTTGTTCTGGAGCGAGCCGATCACCGTGGACTGGAAAGAGTGGCGCAAGGTGACCGTGGCCGCTCCGCCCGTACCCGCGTTCTTCGGCGACACGACCCAGTCTTTCCTCAATCGGCCCTGGTATCCCTTGCACTTCGCTCTCAACTTCAAGGTCGCCGACGGCGAAACGCCCGTCGAAGTGCGAATCGACGACATCCGCGTTATCACGCATCTGCCGGATGAGGAGCAAATCAAGGCCGAGATCGACTATGCCGACGAGACGCGGATTCACGCACCCGGATCACCGCTGCGGCTGATCGTGTCGAACTTCGCGCCGGCGCCGGCGGCCCTATCGCTGCGCTACCAACTGCGGAGTTACCAGGGCTTCACGGCACGGGAAGGGAAGGTTGAGGTCAACGTGCCGGCCGGGGCGAAGGCGCGTGTCGTGTTGCTACCGTCTCTTCCAGCGGGGATTTACGATCTGAGCGTCCAGGGGGCCGGGCCGGAGCCGCTGACAGGCTGCGTCATGGCGCTGGATGCGAAGCGTTATTTCGGCGACGAGCCGCTCGAACTGCTGACCGATCCGCTGAAACTGCGCAAGCAACTCGGGCTGATGACCGAGAAGACCTATCTCGACTGGGACAACTTCGAGGCGGCTCCGTACCTGCACCATTACAACTGGTTCGAGGAGGAATTGAAGAGATTGCGCGCCCTGCCCATGCTGCCGAAGGAACTGCTGGCTGTCTCGGCGAAGAATGACGAGGCAATCGAGGCAGTCAAGAAGGCGGAACTGGCGCTGACCACGGCCCGGCAGCAGGTGCCGCAAGCGTTCAACGTCGAGCAGGCGGCCGGGATGAAGGTGCTGGCGGCCGAGAAGTTGATTCCACCGGCGAAGTTGGAGGAGGAAACGATCGGCAAGCAGATGCTGGTCGCGATGACGAAGACGGCAGCGCTGGTCAAGGAAGCGGATCAGGCGACGACGCTGGCGGCTGACGCGATGAAAGCACTGCAAGTTGCGGAGGCTGCGCTCAAGACGACTCAGGCGGCAGTGCCTGTCGCGGACAAGGCGCTGCAGGCGGCGT
>JBBSDR010001191.1:0-3187 GCA_038240465.1 Gemmatales bacterium | reverse complement strand
GCTTCCACGCTTCCCAACGCTAGCGAGCCGATCTGGGCAACCTCTTTTCCTCGCTCGACATCCCACACGCGAAGCAAGTGATTACTCTCTTGTGGCAGACTGAAGATGACTGCGAGATAACGGCCATCGGGCGAAAACCGATAACTACGGGACCTGGTACTTTGCGGAGCTTTGAGCCGGCACAATTCCTTGTTTTCGGGGATCGTCCGCACCGACAGGCTTCCATCCCTTGAAGCGAGAACGACGCGCTTCCCGTCTTGAGCGAATGCCTCGACCCAGCCTTCAATCGGAATCCGGTGGCACTCCTTGCCGGTGCGGACGTCGGTCAGGACAACCCACGCCTTGGTACCGGTCCATGGGTGGTCGCTTCGGTCGTCGATCAGGAAGGATCCTCCAACGTGGAAGATTACCCTCGACACGCGCAGATCGGGCAACGGGATGCAGCGAGGCGGATTTGAAAGCGGAGGGAACTGCGCCGGTGCGCCCTTCTTGTCGAGGGAGTCGCCGCCGCGGGCGAAAAGGGTTAGGAGAAGGGGGCAAAGCAACCCCCAAGGGTCGAGGCGTTTCGACACGGCAATCTTCCTTGAAAGGGCGATCCGAGGCGAAGCACAAGCCAGTGGCCACCGGATCAGGGGTTGGGCGGACCCATGAGCACTGCCAGGTCGAAAAGAGTGCTATCGTATTGCGGCTCGAATGAGTAGCCGGATTGGTTCAGTCCGGAGATCGAAGCAAAGGTCCCGGATAGCGAGGAGAACGTCAGGAGACTGAAGATGTCGGAGCCGTTGGGAGTAAAGGCATTGATGGGACTGACGTTGAGGTTCCCGCTCAGGTTGGTTTGGCCGGAAACATTCAGTTGATCGTAGGCAGCGCCTGGGGTTTCGCCGCCAACCTCCATGGCGAGGGTTCCGGAACTCAGCAACGTAAACGAGCCATCCACCGCGATGATTCCAGCGGCTCCTGCTCCACCGACCACAAGCGTGCCGGCGGTTGTTACGGCACCAGTGAGCACTGCCGAGCCTGACACCGTTGCTCCGGCCTGGATCACAATGCTGGCCGAAGAATCTACGTCACCGCCGAGGAAGGTCGTCCCACTCGCGAAGACAACCGCCCCGTCGCCGGCAACGATCGAGTCGGAGGTCAGAGTGTAGGGACTGCCCCCAAAGCGGAGAGTGGCTCCAGAGGCCATGGTCATTGTGCCGCTGCTGAAACCTCCTCCTTCCAGACTGAGCGTCCCGCTGAAGACTGCGACGCTGCCGGTGTTGTTCAGTTCCAGATTGGCGGTCAAAGCCGTCGTGCCAGTCCCCGCCGATTTCAGGAACGTCCCATCGTTGTTGAAACTCCCGCCCGTCACAGAAGTCAGGCTACCGTCGCCCTGGGCGTCGAAGATGCTGCCGGCTTGATTGTTCCAGGTGGCGTTCTCGATGGCCAGAGTTGCAGCGCCACTCCAGATCGCTGTCCCGGCGTTGTTGAGCGTGCCGTTTTGCAGTAAGAGGGTGCCCGCCGTTCCGGAGAGGTAGAGGTGTGCGCCTGCGGCAATGTTCGTCGCACCGGGACCAAACAGGAAGCCGCCGGTCCACGACATCACGCCCGTGACCGTGATGGTGCCAACCCCCCCGAGAGATCCCCCTGCGAGCGTCAGGTTCGCAACACTCGACGCAGCATTTACCGCGAGCGAACCTCCAGAGAGAATCAAGGAGCCTTGTACGGTCAAACTGTGAATCCAGCTGTTGCCGGAGGAGAAGGTGACGGTTACGCCCGAGGGGATGAACACATCGCTGCCCGGCCCAGGAACTGCGCCAGTGTTCCAGTTCGCGGGAAGATTCCAGTCCCCGCCTGCCTGGTTAATCCACGTTGTGGAGGAACCTGGACCGTACATAAACGAAAAGGGCTGGGAGGACCCATTTGGGCCTGCCACCGTGACCGTGACCGAACCGGAGGACGCCTGTGCCGGCGTGGTCCCGATGATCGTCGTATCGGAAATCACGCTGAAATCTGGTGTCGTCACCGCACCGAAAGCAACGCTCGTCACGCCGCTGAAGCCACTCCCAGCGATCGTAAATGGAGTCCCACCAGATGCGGTGTCACCGCCGGGGTTGATAGTCATAACCACCGGCGGCGCATTCACCTGTACCGCGATGGTCTCCGAGGTGCTGGGGCCGTAGATGGGGGTTCCCGAATAGACCGCTGTGAAGACGTGGCTTCCTGGGGTCTGCACCGATGTCGTCCAGGCCGCTTGCCCATTCCCGTTGAGAGATACCGTCTGGAGGGCGTTTTGCCCGTCGAAGAAGGTCACTGCTCCCATAGCGGGTCCGCCCGCCGCTGAAACTGTCGCGGTGAAAGTAATTGTCTGGCCGAGGGATGAGGAAGTCAACGTCGTCGTCGTGGCAGACGGACTCAGGGAGAAAAGCCCATCTACCGCATCGTTCGGCGTGTTCGTGGGTGCCGGTAAGAGAGGCAGCGACTGACCTGACCCGCTGAAGACTGCGGTGACAAAGTTGCTGCCCGTCGCCGAGAAGGACGCTTGTAGGTCCACTGGCGATGGTCCCGTTGCAGGGACGGGTCGAACGAGGAAATCGACGAGGAACAACGCCCCCATCGTGTGAGCCGGCAGAGATGCCGTGGGTGTGGAAGACGTTGCGTTGAGGATGATCTTTCCAGGATAGGTCGTCGTGTCAGCCGTCAGCACAAAGCCTTGGATACCCGAGAGCAAATCGCCCAGCCGCGGGTTGCTCACCGTGAACAAGCCGGGGTCGTAAGCGACCACGGCACTTGCGCCCCCCAGCGTGAAGCCGCCAGTCGGCGATTGCAGGAGGATAGGAACGGTCACGACGTCCCCCGGTCTGCCTGCCAAATTCTGCGGGACGAATACTGCCGTCGATCCGCCTGGCAGCTCGACGAGTTGGGAGACGCTGCTCGACGCACTGCCATCAAACACGGCATCTCCGCCGTAAGAGGCGGACAGAGTGTGGCGGCCAGCAGCCAGCGAAGAGAGTGTCAGGGAAGCCGCCCCTATTCCGTTCAGCGTAGCTGTCCCGACTTGGGTGGTACCGTCGAAGAACGAAACGGTCCCCGTCGGAATACCATCCGCGCCGGTGAAGGTGATGGGCTGGCCGAGCGAGGCGACAGCGGTGTTCGAGTTCAGGGTACCATTACTCGCCTTCTTGATCGTGACGCTGACGATCGAAGT
>JBBSDR010001190.1:0-3188 GCA_038240465.1 Gemmatales bacterium | reverse complement strand
GATTCACCGGCACGCTTACGCTGTGCCGCTCGCCTCCCCGATGTCATTTCGATCACGGCGTCACATGAGCGCTGGCCTGAACGTCGATGGAACTGTTGCTATCGAGATCGGTGAGGATCTGCAGGGAGCGGCTGAAGTCGCCGGGCTGGTCCGCCTTGTAGTGGATGGTCAAGACGTGGACCGGCTTGCTGCCGTCGGCGCTGTCGCGAACCGACAGCAAGGCATCCGTCCCCTTGATGGCGGTGACGCGAAACGGCTTGATGCCGCGAACGATCACGCGCCGCTCGACCTCGACGCCGACCTTCACGTCCCCCAGCGCCACTTGCGGCGGGCTGACACTCAGCGGCGACTCGATCTCGACCGTCAGCGGCACGCGAACGCGCGGGATCGACGGATTGTCGAGCGCGAGCCAGACGTCGGTGAACCATCGTCCCACGGGCGTATCGGCCCGCAGTTTGGCCGTCACTTCGTAAGCCGCCTCGTTCGGCCCACGCGACAACTCGCGAACCGTCGCCTGGATGTAATTGCTCTCGGCCGTCGCCCCAAGGATGCGAATCGTCCCGTTGCCCTGGAAGGTGACACGGGCCGTCGCTGTCGGGGTGATGCCGCGTTTCACCTGGCCGAAAGCCAGCGACTCGGGAGTCAGCATCACGTCATCGCGTCCGTTGGCCCGCACCCACAGGCGAACTTCCTCGTTCCGCGGCTGATCGAAGTGAACGAAGATGGTGACGCTCTTGACGCCAAGGAAACGAGTGGTGTCCATGCGGGCGATGATGAACGTCTCCTCGCCGGGCTGCAGCAAGCTGCGCTCGGCGGTGGCGGTCACGCAGCCACACGATACACGCAAGGTGGAAATGTGGATCACGTTGGCGGTCGTGTTCTTGACCAGGAAGGAGTGCGACAGGGCGGGGCCGCGAGGCACCGACCCGAAGTCCTTGGAGACTTCCTGGAAGAGCTGGTCCGCCCAGGAGGCGGCCGGCGCCGATCCCACGAGACCCAGAAAAATCACGGCTGTAAAAAGGTTGCGTAACATGCGCCTATCACCCTTGCTGGCGAACCCGGAGCACCCGGTCCGTCCATCCTGGACGGTACGGGGAAAGAATGCGGGATGGTTTCCTCAACCGTCCACGCGAGGCAGGCATCAATCAAGTTTATTCCCCATGAGCGATGGCCTGTCAAAGAAAGCGAGGCGAAAGACGGCAAAGGGAGAGCGCCGCCGCGCGTTGTTTTCGCCCAGTTTGCCATCTCCGGTGCATGTGTTCGGAGCGAGCGAGGTGGAAGAGTTTGCCCGACCGGATCAATCGCTGCCGGCGCGGGCCAGGACGGCGACAACAACCCGAGCCGCGCCGCCACGGCGCAAGCCGGCCGCCGCCTCATGAAGGGTGGCTCCCGTGGTCAGGACATCATCGACGAGCAGGACGGTTCGGCCGGTGAGGAGGGATTCCGAGCGAGCGCGGAAGGCGCCGCGGACGTTGTCCCGGCGAGCAGTGTAAGGAATGCTGGTTTGTGGGGCTGTGCGGCGCGAGCGGCGCAGGCAAGAAGGGTAAACGGGAAGGCCCAGTCGCCGCCCCAGGCCGCGTGCCAGGGCCAGTCCTTGGTTGTACCCGCGGCGAAAACGTCTCCACCAGTGCAGCGGCACTGGAACGATGATGCTGGCGCCGGGAGCCAGCAGCGACTCACGCCGCTGGCAGGCCCATAGCTCGCCGATCAGTTCGGCGAGTCCCTCGTTGCCGCGGTGTTTCAGACGGAGGACGATCTCGCGCAATTTGCCCTCATACCGTCCCAGGCGCTGGGCCGACTGGAAGGCGAAGTGTTCCTTGCGGCACAGGTTGCAGCCGTCCTCGACGAATGCGTGCGGTCCGATGGTGGCGGCACAGCGCGGACAGCAGGCGTGGGGATCATCGAGCAGAGAACTGGCGCATTGCTCACAGAACGACGAGCGCGGCCCGGGGTCAACGGAGACGCGGCAGCCGCAGAGCAGACAGGAGGGCGGCAGCAGGAGGTCCTGGAGGCCTCGCCACAATGCGTGTGCGGATTGAGAAAAGCCGTGCCACATCACCAGGTCCCGGGGGCCACGATGGCCCCATGGTGACGCGCGAGCAGCCGGCAGTCAAGGATCGCTCAGGCGGCGAGGACGGGGAAGCCGCACCGCCGCGCCAGCAGGGCCGCCGGCGACTCGTCCGGCAGGGCCAGCGAGGCCGGCGCGATGAAGAACGAATGCTCCAGCGCATGCCGGCCGCGCAGCACCGCGTGACTGGTGGTGTCGGTCATGGTCATCCAGGCCGATCCGGGCGCGAAACTCCAGAGCCGTTTCGGCGTGCGTTCCTGAAACTCCTCGTTCGCCTTGAGGAAGTGATGGAAGCGGAGCATGAACGAATCGTATTCCGAGCGTGGCCGCCGCCCGGGCCGGAACAGTTGGGGGACGTCGCGCAGTTTTCGCAGCACCTTGCCGAGGCTAAATCCTCGAGCCGGCAGGCCCACCTGATGGCCGAACCGTTCCAGCAACCGGGAGAACGGATCGGAGGTTACCCAGACGCGCGGCTCAGTGAAGTTGACGTTGGCGAAGACGCGCAGGATGCGCCAGCCGTTCGTCGGCCTGGTCGGAAAGGCGTCGATGTGAAGCAGGTCGTTCCGGGCGTGCAGGCGGAGCTGGCGCGTGGCCTCTTCCAGGCCGCGGTAGCTGACGCGATCCCGTTCCCAGTGACGGCTATAGTGCGGGAACTGTCCTTCCAGCCACTGCCGGACTGACGTCGCGAACGATCCGAGGACCTCTCCCAGCCGGGCTGTCTGTTCGCCGGCGTTCTGCTTGCAGCCATGTACCCGTCCCTTGACGGGATCGTAGCTGATGTTCTTGTGGACGGTGCCGCCCTGCTGCTGGGCCGCAAGGAATACACGCTCGTCATCGGTGGGAATTGGAAACGGACACGACGGGAAGTAGAGGACCTCGCCTCGTTCCAGCCGTTCCGCTGCTTCATTGCCCGTCCGCATTCCATCATCGCGCACCAAAGACAGCATTGCACCCTCCTCTTCACGGCAGTTCCGGTCTGCCGCGCGGCTTATAACCAGGACTTCGAGAAAGTGCAACCCCCTCCCTCCATCAAATCCGAAATCCGAAATCCGAAATCCGAAATCCGAAATCCGAAATCCGAAATCCGAAAGAAAGACGGCTTCTTCTTTTTTCGGATTTC
>JBBSDR010001189.1:0-3189 GCA_038240465.1 Gemmatales bacterium | reverse complement strand
GACGCCAGCCCCCAGGCTGCCCACCGCCTTTGATGGCGCAATGCCGCAAGCCTCGATGTAACAGGAGAGACCGATGCCGCGCAGCTTGCCTTCCGACCTGGCTTTCGCCTTGCGGGCAGCGAAGCCGGCATAATCGATGGCCTTCATCGCGGCATCCAGCGAGGCGCCGAAATCGCCGATGTCATAGGCCATGATCACCGGCGTTTGATGCGGAAATTGCGTAATGAAATTCTTCCGGCGCAGTTCGGCCGGATCGACGATCGCTTGTGACATGAGCGTGCGGTTCCCGGTGAAGGTCGAGGGCTGCCTGGCGATTGTAAGCTCCCCGGGCGGTTCACGCAATCCGCCAGCACGAACTTCCGCTACCAGGCGCTTGCGTTCAACGCGCCTTGCTGTCAAAATGTCAGCATTGATCCACCGAGGGGGTGTTTCATTTCTTCCCCCTCGATGGAGCGCAAGCCAATTCGTGGGACGGGGACACTCGATTCAGAGCGAAACCGTTGCGAGGGAGCAGGAAGAGCATGAACCGCCGGACCTTTCTCACCCGAACAGGCATTGCGACCGCAACAACCCTGGCGCCGGCGGCAGCACTGCCCCAGGTGCCTCCCGCCGCCGCGGAGGACATTGTCCTGGGCATGTCCGCCGCCTTCAAGGGGCCGTCGCGCGGACTGGGCATCGAACTGTATCGAGGGTCGATGGCCTGTTTCGAGCAGGTCAACCGCACCGGCGGCATCGAGGGCCGGCAGATCGTCCTCAAGGCTTACGACGACGGCTACAATCCCTTGCCGACGATTGAGAATACCATCCGGCTCGTCGAGCAAGACAGGGCCTTGCTCCTTTATGGCTATGTCGGCACGCCGACAGTGACGCGCATCTTGCCGCTGTTGAAAATCTACAACGACCGCTCGATGGTTCTGTTCTTTCCCTTCACGGGAGCGCAGCCGCACCGCGAGCCTCCCTATGCCGAGTTCGTGTTCAACCTCCGGGCGTCCTATCATCAGGAGACGGCCCGGCTGGTCAACGAGTTCGTGGCGGGCGGCAGAAAACGAATCGCCGTCTTCTACCAGATTGACTCCTACGGAAGAGACGGCTGGGACGGCGTGCGGACCGCCCTGGCTCGACACAAGCTCCGCGTGGCCGGCGAGGCCACCTATCGGCGCGGGACCATGTACACCCAGAGCCTGCGGCGGCAGGTGGACATCCTCCGCAAGGCGGAGCCGGACGCAATCGTCAGCGTGGGGGCCTATGCCGCCTGTGCGGCCTTCATCCGCGACGCGCGCGACGCTGGCTGGGACGTCCCCATCGCCAACATTTCCTTCGTCGGCCGGGAGAGCCTGCTCGCCTTGCTTCTGGAATCCGGGAAGGCCCGCGGCAAGGACTACACGCGCAACCTCATCAACTCCGGCGTCGTCCCGAGTTACGATCGGACCGAGTTGCCCGCCGCCCGCGAGTACCTCGAACGAATGAAGCAGTACAATCCCATGCCTCCCGCCGGCCTCATGGACGAGGAGTACAAACCCCTGCCGCACAGCTTTGTCGGTTTCGAGGGGTTCCTCAACGCCCGGCTGCTGGTGGAACTGCTCCGCAAGATGGGAAAGTCCATCGAGCGCGACCATCTCAAGAAGACGGTGGAATCCGCCGGTCGAGTCGATCTGGGGATCGATGCGCCGGTGTCCTTTAACCGCGGCAAGCATCAAGGGTCGGACCGGGTCTATCTCAGCACGGTTGAGGATGGCCGCTATGTCCCGATCGAGGACTTGAAGAAGTGGAGCCTATGACTGCCTCGCCCCTGTTGCGGAAAGCACTTGCCGCCCTCGTACTCGTTTTTGGGGTCACGATGGCGGCCACGGCTATTTCCTCGGCCTGGCGCATGCACACCAACCTGACGGAGCAGTACGCCAGCAAGGGTACTGCCATCGCCGAGAGCATCAGCAGTTCCAGCACCGAGACGCTCCTGTTCCGAAACGTGTCCGCGATTCAGTCCACGATCGACCAGTTTCTGGAGATCGAGGGAGTGGCCTATGTCGTCGTCGTGGACCCCAAGGGAGACGTACTGGCGCACACTTTTGAACCTGCGGTCCCCGAAGAGGTGCGGTCCCTGTCGGGGCGCGCCTACGAGACGGTGATCCAGGAGATTTCGATTCCGGGACAAGGCGAGTTTATGAATGTATCCTCGCCCATTCTGGCCGGAAAGGTCGGCTTCGTTCACGTCGGCATGGACCGGGGACGCATCCGGTCGTCCATCTGGTCCGCGGTCGCCAAGCAGGCCGGTCTGATGCTGCTCGTGTTTCTCTTCAGCCTTCTGATGGCCTACTCGCTGGTAAATCGGATCGTTCAGCCCCTCAAGCGTTTGACCGCCTACGCGAACACTCTGGCGGCCGAAGGCACACAGGCTGGCGCCAGGGGCCAGGCCGACACGGGCATCCTGCCCATCACCGCCCGCTCCGACGAGGTGGGGCAGTTGGCCAGTGCGTTTCACGAGATGGTCCGCGAGGTGTCCACGCGAGAAGAGCAGCTCCGGGCGGCCCACGACGATCTGGAAACGCGCGTTCGCGAACGAACGAGCGACCTGGAGCAGGCCAATGCGCGCTTGAAAGAAGAGATTGCCGTGCGCCAGCGGACGGAAGAGGAAGTGCGCGAGACAGCGCGGAACCTGTCCCAGTCCAACTCCGAACTGCAGCAGTTCACCCATGTGGCCTCGCACGACTTGCAAGAGCCGTTGCGGATGGTCGCCAGCTATCTGGACCTTCTGACGCAGCGGTACAAGGGCCAGCTCGACGACCGGGCCGACCGCTGGATCGGCTTCGCCGTGGAAGGGGCCGTCCGGATGAAGCAACTGATCGAGGATTTGCTGGAGTTCTCTCGGCTCAACATTCGGGAAAACCCTTTTCTTCGGGTCGATTGTGCCAGGATGTTCGACGAGGCCGTTGCCAACCTCCGGCAAGGAATCCAGGAGAGCGGCGCCGCGATTCGCCAACAACTCTTACCTGCTGTCCTTGGGGATGCAACGCAATTGAGGCAACTGTTCCAGAACCTGCTCAGCAACGCCATCAAGTATCGCGGTGCCAACCCGCCGGAGGTGTTTGTGGAAGCCGAGAGGCACCCCGGCTTCTGGCAGTTCTCGGTCCGCGACAACGGCATCGGCATAGAACCGCAGTTTCACCAGCGCATCTTCGTGATTTTTCAGCG
>JBBSDR010001188.1:0-3189 GCA_038240465.1 Gemmatales bacterium | reverse complement strand
GAGGCCCAGCAACTGGGCAAAGTGTTGGGCGCGGATGGAGCTTTTCAGTTGTTCCCGGATCGTCCCAATCGTGTTCGCATCCCGGATGCCTCCTTCATCAGACAGGACCGCCTGCCGGATGGTGAGGTCCCGGAAGGCCACTTCCGGTTTCCGCCGGATCTGGCGGTCGAAGCTGTCTCCCCCACCGATGTGGCCCTCGAAGTCGATGAAAAGATCGAGGAATACCTGCGCGCCGGCGTTCCTCTGGTCTGGGTGCTGTTCCCGCGCACTCAGATCGTGATGGTCTACCGGACCGATGGCAGCGTCGCGCGTCTGCGCGGCGACATGGAACTGAGCGGTGAAACGGTCATTCCGGGATTCCGCTGCCAGGTCGCGGAACTCTTCCGTTGAGTCCTCATCATTGCTATCTCCGCGCCGAAGCCCGGCTATAATGCCTCGATCATGAGCATCCAGCGCTTGCCGGAACCCATCGCGCCGCGCCGGTGAGGAGATCAACGTGCGACACATCAAGGGACCGGCTGTCTTCCTGGCCCAGTTCTTGCGCGACGAGGAACCATTCAACAGCTTGCCGAGTCTTGGCAAGTGGTTCGCCGGGATGGGCTACAAGGGCGTGCAGGTCCCGGCCTGGGATCGGCGCGTCATCGACCTCGATCGGGCCGCCGAATCGCGTGACTACTGCGACGAGTACAAGGGACAGCTTGCTGCCCTCGGCCTGGAGATCACGGAACTGGCCGGCTACTTGCAAGGACAGGTGCTGGCGGTCCACCCGGCGTTTGAAATCGGCTTCTGCGGCTTTCACCCTCCCGGACTGGACGCCGCGGCGCGGACCGCCTGGGCAACTGCGGAACTTCAGAAGTGCGTGCGCGCGTCCGCCAACCTGGGACTGCGTAACATCCCTGTCCTTTCGGGCGGCTTCGCCTGGCATCTCGCTTACCCCTGGCCACAACGTCCGGCCGGCCTGATCGACGAGTGCTTTGCGGAGTTGGCGCGCCGCTGGCAACCGCTGCTCGACCTGGCCCGGGACAATGGCTGCGTCTTCGGCTACGAGCTTCATCCGGGGTCCGATCTTTTCGACGGAGCTACCTTCGAGTGGTTCCTGGAACACACCCGGGACCATCCGGCCGCGTGCATCAACTACGATCCGAGCCATTTCCTGCTGCAACAACTGGATTACCTGGCGTTCATCCAGCTTTACGGCAAGCGCATCTCCGGCTTCCACGTCAAGGACGCCGAGTTTCGTCCCAGCGGTCGCGTGGGTGTCTATGGCGGCTATCAGCCGTGGGCAAAGCGGGCCGGTCGGTTCCGTTCGCTGGGCGATGGGCAGGTTGATTTCAAGCGCGTGTTCACGCTGCTGACCGAGGCGGGCTTCGATGGCTGGGCCGTCATGGAATGGGAATGCTGCGTCAAAAGTCCCGAGCAGGGAGCGAAGGAGGGAGCGCCCTTCATCGCCCGCCACATCATCGAGGCGACCGAGGTGGCGTTCGACGATTTCGCCGGCGGCAAGAGTGATACTGCGACGAACCGAAAGATCCTGGGACTTGAGGTGCGTTCATGAGTGGTCCACTGGCTGGTCAGGTTGCAGTGGTGACAGGAGCCGCGCAGGGGCTTGGCCTCGGAATCGCCGAAACGCTCGCGCGGCGCGGGGCGAGTGTCATCCTGGCGGACGTGCAACTTCCCAAGGCAGCTGCCGCGGCGGCAACCCTTGCAGGAAAGGTATTGCTGGTTGAGGCCGTCGAACTGAACATCGCGGACAGCGGACGAGTGGCGAACTGTTTCCAGCAGATCGCGGCGGCACACGGCCGTCTCGACATCCTGGTCAACAACGCCGGCGTTGGCCAAACGGTCGCGCCGGTCGTCGAATTGAGCGATGAGGAATGGCAGCGCGTCCTCGGCATCACGCTGACCGGCACCTTCTACTGTTGCCGTGCTGCGGCCCGCATCATGGAACGACAGGGAACAGGGTCCATCGTCAACATCGCCTCGATCAATGGCCAGAACCCCGCGGCGCTGGTGGCGGCCTACAACGTCGCCAAGGCCGGCGTCATCAGCCTGACGAAGACACTCGCCCTGGAGTTGGCGGCCTACGGAGTGCGCGTGAATGCCGTCAGTCCCGGGCCGGTCTATACCGAGTTCAACCGAACGGTGATGGCCCAGCGGGGCCGATCGCTGAACCTGGGCGAGGAACAGATGGTCGAGCGTATCCGGGCCTCGATCCCGCTGGGACGCTGGGGAGAGGCGGCCGATATCGCCAATGCCGTCGCCTTCCTGTGCGGCAGCGAGGCAGCGTGGATCACCGGCGAGGTGCTGCGCGTCAGCGGCGGACTGGAAGGCGTCTCGGCCGCACCGCCGAAGCGCAGTATCCCCTGAGAGCATCCGGCAACTGGCGACAGCCCAACGAGGGCTGGGAACTTTCCCTCCACCCATCGCCAATATCTCCCAGACCGGGTTGAGCGGTCCCACCGCGTTCTCAGATGCCGCTGTCGCGTTCGAGTTGTTCGAGTTCCGCAAGTTCCGCGGCCGACGCTTGTCCCAGCCGCGCCCGCCGGCTCAACTGAGCCAGTCTTCTCCCGCGCTGCTCGGCGGCATCGGCGCGTTGTTCGGCAACATCGGCGCGTTCTGTCTCGTCGTCGGCGCGCTGTTCGGCGAGAGCGCGAGCGGCTTCGAGTTCCTCGAAGGTGAGGAACCGCCGGCCATCGGGATAGTAGACCATCATCTCCGGCCCCGACAGATCGAAGCGGATGCCCAGCCGAGGACTGACGAACTCCCTCCTGAACCGGCGGCGCACCAGCACCGCACCCTTGCGCAGAAAAACCTGCAGGCGAGCGGTGTCGGGATTGTAGATGTAGTATTCCTCGACGCCGTGGCTCTCGTAGATGGCCTGTTTATCGCTCATCTCCTTCGAGGTATTGCTGGGCGTGAGGATCTCGAAAACGACGGTCATGGGAACGTCGCCTTCCTCCCATTGCCGGTAGGAGCCGCGTTTGCCCCTGGGCCTGCCGAAGACGACGAGGACATCGGGAGCGTTGCGGATTTCCCACTCGCGCTCGACGGGATACCAGAGCAAGTCCGCGGCGATGAAGATGTCGTTCACCTCGCGGAAGAGAGCGCAAAGGTTGCCGAAGAGGACGACGATCCAGCGAAACTGTTCGGTGTTGTCGGCCACGGGCTTGCCATCGCTGTCGGGGTAGT
>JBBSDR010001187.1:0-3189 GCA_038240465.1 Gemmatales bacterium | reverse complement strand
GGACCTGCTGGGAGGAAACAGGGTCGGTACTCAGTGACCGGAATCCTTGTCAACGTAACATCAGCAGGTAGCCGAGCGGGAAAGGGCGGCGAGTCCGTGGCTTGACGAGCCGGATGCCTTAATTGGGCAAGTCCGGATCTGCGGGAGGGGTGGGGGGTGACCCCCACCCCGACCCGGCCCTTTTCGGCCCCCACCGTATTCCCAATCGGTGGCCCTGGTCGCACGGATAGGCTTGCCGTGGAAGGAGTTACCCGTCGCTTATGGGTAGACATCTCCACCACAGCCGCATGGCTGTCAGTCGCCAATCTTCCGGATGCTCTTACTCCTCTTCGCAAAGTTCGTTGAAGAGGTCTTTCAGAGTGTCATCAAACGGGACACAATACTGCGAGGAGAGTCCGTGTGCCTCCAACATCGTGATCTTCGCGGCCCCTGGAATTCCCATGTCGAGGTATCGCTTCGCCTGGAAATAGTGCGCATCTAGCAGATCCTCGACAGCCTCACGGAGGGAAGAGACATTACCGACCGTCAAGGTCCGGTTCTCGATCTTGGAGAGGCACTCCTCGATATCTCTCTGCCCCACCTCGACCGCCTTATCGAGACAACCACGCGCTTCCCAGATGTCGCACCAAACCACACGAGAGTTTGGGGTTTCCTCCCCCAACAGTTCCGCAAGCTCTTCAGCAAAAGGCCGCGCCGCCACAGGCCCAACTTCATGGAGTGATTTGATGAGTTTGTCCGTCAGCTCAGCTCGGTAGTGCCAATTCGCGGCCTGTGAGGATTCTTTCTTCTCTTCGCTCATCAGATGCCCTCGTGGCTGAAGCGCAGCAGTCGGCTCAGGAAATCCTTCGCCGGGTTGAGACTGCTATTTTGGTGATACGGCGAGCAGCGCCACTCGATCACCGACAACTCCTCCGAACCGCTATTCTGCCCGACATGCTCCTTCATTTCACGGACGAGGCGCGATTTGCCGAGTCCGGCCTCGCCGATCAGCAGCACCACCTGGCCCATGCCCTCGGCCACCTGTTCCCAGCGGTCGCGCAGAATGGACAGTTCGGTGTCGCGGCCGATGAGGGGTGTCAAACCCGCCGGCTCCTCGGCCTCCAGCCGGTGCTGGGCCGCCGTCTCTCCCAGAACGCGAAACAATTCCAGCGGCGCGGCGGCACCCTTGAGCGAATGGGTCCCGCGGCTCTCGCAGGTGAAAAAGCCTTGCGTCATCTGCCGTGTGGCAGCGGTGATGGTCACTGCGCCCAGTTCGGCCAGCGGTTCCAGGCGCATCGCCACGTTGCGGACGTCCCCCACGATCGAAATGCCCTCGCACCGGGATGCGTCACCCTCACCGGCCACCGCCTGTCCGGTGTGGATGCCGACCCAGACCGCGAGCCGCACGCCGGTCTGGGCCGACAACTGCTCGTTCAATCGCGGCAGGTCCTGAAGCAGAGCAACGCCGGTGCGAACTCCGCGCAGGGCCGCATCCTCGTGCGCGGTCGGGTAGCCGAAACAGACCATCACTTCCCGTCCCGCCGACGGCAGCATTGTGCCGCCGAAGCGGACGGCCACTTCCCTGCAAAACTGCTGAAAGGCCCGCTGCACCGCGTGCTGGTCCTCCGGGTCGAGTGCCTCCAATGAGGAATCGAGACTGGCCGACTCGCAGTTGCACAGGAGGAGCGTGAGCCGGCGCCGCTCCGGCTCTCCCGGTCCGGCGCGACTCACCGGACTTACTGCGGCAGGCGGCGCGGTGCGCGCCGGCAGGGCCTGACGCAGTTCCCGGGCGAAGTCTCCCGCCGTCACATAGCGATCCTCGATGCGCTTGGCCAGCGCTCTCAGGCAGACGCGCTCCAGTTCGGCGCTCAGGCCAGGCACCATCTGGCGCGGCGGCTGGGGATCATCCTCGACGATCTGGCGCAGTGTTTCCGAAACACACTCCCCGGCAAACGGCAAGCGTTGACACAGGAGGCGATAGAGGACCACGCCCAGGCTGAAGATGTCGGTCCGCCCGTCGATGCGATGGGCCAACCCTTGCGCTTGCTCTGGAGACATGTAAGCGGGAGTGCCGAGGATGCGCCGATCCGGACCCGCGGCATCGACGTCGCCCAGAGCGAGACCGAAGTCGAGCAGGACCGGACTGCCGTCGCGGGTCAGCATGATGTTCGCCGGTTTGACATCTCGGTGAATGATCCGCTGCCCGTGGGCGTGCATCAAGGCGTCGGCGACCCGCGCGACAATATCGACGGCCTGTTCCGGGGAGACGAGGTGTTGCTTGATCCAGTCGCGCAGGCTGGTGCCGTCCAGGAAATCAGTCACGATGTAGAGACGCCCATCCTGCAGGCCGATGTCATGAACGACGATGATGCCGGGATGGCGCAACTGGGCGAGACGACGTGCTTCGCCAAGGAATGACAGACCGGGAGACTCCGGCGCCAGGCCATGCGGGACCTTGATGGCCACTCCGCGATCGAGTTGGGTGTCGTGTCCGGCGTAGACGGTGCCAAAGCCGCCGCGGCCGAGGAAACCGCGAACCTGGTATCGGCCGAACGCTGCAGGCAACTCGGGCGGTTGATTCCCGTCGGCGATTGTCGGGGCCGAATCCGACTCGGCCGGTTGAACGCCGTAGAGCCCGGTCTCGGCCACAGCCTCGAGCCGGGCAGCCGTTTCAGAACTCGCGGGAGGTGGCTGAAAGACGGTGCTGTGTTCTTGCTTGTCTTCGGGAGTACTCATGCCAACGCTCCCTGGGCCGCTCGGATCAATTCTATTTCTTCTGTCCGCGCGAGGCGAGCGTTCGTGTCAGCCGGCTGTCGGCGGTGTTACATGACGTCCTCGATCTATCGCAGTTCATCCCAATCGCGCACGCGAAGCGGACGATGGTGGCGGCCGATCTGCTGTATGGCGTGAAGATGCAGGGATCAGACGTGTCGAAGCGCATCGCGAACCGCTTCGAGGACCGGCCGGATGAGGAGCGTCAAGCCAAGGAAGCACCTTAAGCTGGACCTCGCTCGCGCCCCCGTAACGCAGAACACGCTAGAATGGGGGAGAAGGATGCCGCCGCGGTCGAGTTGACCGAAGTATTGCGAAGAGTTGTGCGGGAACTGATGGGGATGCCGATCCACTTGGTGGCCCCGGCCGCTCAGAAGACTTTCCTCCTGCTGCGTGCCGAGGCGGTCGAGGCTCTGGGATGGGATGGAAGCCTCGCAG
>JBBSDR010001186.1:0-3189 GCA_038240465.1 Gemmatales bacterium | reverse complement strand
TGGACCTACACTGGCAAGCCGGTGCAAAAGCAACGCCGCGCGAGCTTCGTCGCACCGCATCGCCGACTCAAACTGGAGAAAAGCCAGCGACTGGCTAAAACCGCCCCCTTATGCGATGCTGTTTGAGAGATGCGGCACTAGTCAATCAGCGCTGCTTGATGTCGTAGCACATCAGCATGTCCTGATCCTGAATGAACAGCTTGCCGTTGGCGATCACCGGATGCGGCCATGCCGGCGAGCCGCTCCGGGGCGGTGAGAACTGGCCGCACTTGACGTACTTGTTCGGATTCAACTCGACCAGGAACACCGGCCCACCCTCGTTGCGATAGTAGAGCCGGCCGTCGGCACAGGCGATCGATCCCTTGCCCGGATCGCGCTCGGCCCACTGAACCTTGCCGGTCTTGTAGTCGAGACAGACCAGTTCGCCCTCGTTCGAGCCGTACAGGTAGCCATCCACCAGCAGCATGCCGCCGTGATGGTTCTTCATCTCCTTGGTGAAATACAATTCTTTCGCCGTGTACTGGTCGCCATCCTTGATCAGGCGCGCTAACCCGCCGCCGGTGCCGTAACCCGAGGCGGCGAAGACGTAGCCATCGTGATAGACCGCCGTCGAGCAGTTGGCCGTGCCGTTGTGCGGATGATCGTAACGCCACTGATACTTGCCGTCCGCCGACAGTCCGACCACCCCGCCCGACAGGAACTGGATGTACTGCGTCTTGCCGTCAACTGTGGCCTTGATTGCCGAGGCGTAGGCCGCTCCGTCGCCCTTCGGCACGACACCCTTCCAGATCACGTCGCCCGTCTTCTTGTCGAGCGCGGCCAGCGTGGCCTTGCCGCCGCCTGGAGTGCAGATCAGCTTGTCGCCATCGATCAACGGCGACTCGCAGTAACCCCAGCCGCCGGGCGATCCCTGGAGATCTTTGCGCAGGTCCTTGCGCCAGCGGATGTCGCCGGTCTCGAAATCCAGACAGAGCAGGTCGCCATTGAGGCCGAGCGCGTAGACCAGGTTGCCATCGACTGTCGGGCTGCAGCGCGGGCCGCGATAGCCGCCGCCGTTGGAACGCTCCGGGCCGATCAGCGTCGCCCACAGTTCCTTGCCGTCCTTCTCATCGAGGGCGATGACGTATTCCTGCTTGGTCTTCTTGTCTTTCTTGTCCTTGTTGTCCTTCTGCTCGTCCGCGTCGCGGTTGCTCATGACAAAGACCCGGCCGGCGGCGACGGTTGGGGTGCAGTAGTTCGCTCCCAGGCCGATTGCCTTCCAGAGTTGTTTCGGTCCGGTCTTGGTCCACTCTTGCAGCAGGCCCTTCTCGCGCGAGATGGCGTTGCGATCGAACCCTTGCCACTGCGGCCAGTCGTATTCGCCGGGGCGGAACTTGGTCTTGTCGGCGGCCGGACTCAGCGAGACGGCCAGTAAGGGCAAGAGGAGCAACAGACAGGCACGCATGGGTCATCTCCGAAAGGTGGCAGGATGGTAGGCAGGCGGGGCGGGAGAGAGTCACTGGCGGGATACGGCGGACGGACCGCCTGATGAAAGTGTAAGACCTTGCTCCCGGCCAGGCAACGTTGATCCAGGTGCCGCAAACGATACAGTGACTGTTCGCGAGCAGAGAGTCCGAGGGTCCAGGCGATGCACTCGACCGCGTGTCCAGGGTTCTTCCAGGCAGCCCCGATGGGCCGGCGTGAGTTCCTGCGCGCCGGCTCGCTCGGCCTGTTCGGTCTCGGATTGCCTCATCTGCTCCCCGCTCGAACGGTTCATGCGCCGCGCGGCAAGGCCAAGGCGTGCATCGTCCTGTTCATGTGGGGCGGTCCCGCTCAGCAGGACACATGGGACCCGAAACCCGACGACGCCGTCGAGTATCGCGGCGAGTTCAAGACCATTCCGACGTCCCTGCCCGGCCTGCGCGTCTGCGAACATCTGCCGCTGCTGGCCAAGCGCGCCGACAAGCTCTGCGTCATTCGCTCGATGACTCATCCCGACGTCAATCACACGACGGCGACGGCGTACCAGTTGACCGGCCGGGGCGTTCCTCGTCCTGGCGCGCCTCTGGCGGAGGACTGGCCGAGTTATGGGGCCGTCCTCGCTCGCCTGGGACGCGGCAAAGGCGCCCTGCCGCCGTTCGTCTCGATGATGCCGAAGGTCCCCAACGGCGCGCCGCGGTTTGTCGAGGAATCGCACGGCCAGGGCGGCGGCTGGCTCGGGCCGCTGTACAACCCGATGCGCATCGACGCCAACGCCAGCGAACCGGGTTACAGCGTCGGCGAACTGGCCCTTCATGCCGATGTGCCGCAGCAGCGCGTCGATCGCCGCCAGGCCCTGCTGCGCGATCTCGAACAGCAAGTGCAGCGGCTCGAAAAGGACCTGCAAGCGTCGGCCATGCACTCGCAGTATGAGCGGGCCTTTTCGCTGCTGGCCGCTCCCGAGGTGCAGAAGGCGTTCGATCTATCGAAGGAAGACGCCCGGCTGCGCCAGCGCTACGGCATGAACATTCACGGTCAGGCCGTCTTGCAGGCCCGGAGGCTGGTCGAGGCGGGAGTGCTGCTCGTGACGGTCTTCTGGCAGAACGATGGCATCACGAATGTTTCTGTTTACTGGGACACGCACAGCCGTAACTTCATCGACCTGAAGACGCGCCTCTGTCCGGTGACGGACATGGCCTTCAGCGCGCTGCTGGACGACTTGGGACAGCGCGGAATGCTCGACGAGACGCTGGTGGTCTGGACCGGCGAGATGGGCCGAACGCCGCGTGTGGGTCAGAGTGTCGTCGGCGGCGCGGGCGCTGGCGTCGATGGCCGCGATCACTGGCCGCACGTCTTCACGACAGTCCTGGCAGGCGGCGGCATCAAGAGCGGAATCGTGCATGGCTCGAGCGATCGCCATGCCGCGGCGCCGGCAAGCAACCCGACATCGCCCGCCGACCTGGCCGCGACGATCTATCACTGTCTCGGCGTCGATCCGCACATGCAATTGATGGATCGACTCAACAAGCCCTCGACGCTGTGCGAGGGAACGCCGATTCAGGCCATTCTGAAGTAACGCAAGCAACCGGGTCGCATCATGACAGCAGCGGTGACAACACCTTCGCGTCGTAGACGTCCGTCAGACGCTCGTCGCGGCCGTGCCAGGGATACGTCACCTTGCGATGATCCAGGCCCAGTTGGTGCAAGATCGTGGCGTGCAGGTCCGCAACC
>JBBSDR010001185.1:0-3189 GCA_038240465.1 Gemmatales bacterium | reverse complement strand
CGAAATCTCAGCAAACGGCACGGAAAACTCGAAGCATGCGTCTTTGGAAAGGGATTCACGCCGGACCACATGGGCGCCGCGGTGCTCGACCTGGAGCGTGGACGGGCGAATGAAATCCAGGCCCTACCCTGGCAGACCGATACCTGCATCGGAGACTGGCATTACAACATCGAAACCTTCGAGAAGCATCGCTACAAGTCTGCGAAGACGGTCATTCAGATGCTCGCCGACATAGTGAGTAAGAACGGGAACCTCTGCTTGAACATCCCGCTGAAGGGTGATGGCACGATCGACTCGGACGAACTCAAGGTGCTCAACGAACTTGCGACCTGGTTTCCTGCCAATGGTGACGCAATTTACGGTACGAGACCGTTCAAAGTCTTCGGGGAAGGTCCGCCGGATGTCGTTTCGACCGGTAACTTCAACGAGGGTAAAGGTCGCCCTTACACCAGCCAGGACATTCGCTTTACGGTAAAAGACAGACATCTCTACGCGATCGTATTGGCTTGGCCCGAAGCGGGCTCAGCGGTAAACATCAAGACGCTGGCTCAGGGAGCGCCGGCATTTCCAGGCAAGGTAGCCAGGGTGGAATTGCTCGGTGGTGGCACGCTCAAGTTCGAACAGCATGCGGATGCGTTGAGCATCAAGCTGCCCGCGCAAAAGCCAAATGACCTTGCGCTGGCCTTAAAAATCATCCCTGAAAATGACCGGATACTACAGGCCGGCTAATTGCGGTCCGAGGAATGGGGACACATGCAGAGTTCAACCTTGCAGGGTGGAGTTACGAAAGGTAGGGCGGCCAGCGGTTCAGTATTTCCTATTGGAGAAATGCTGCCTTTTATTCTGGTTACGGCCATATTCTTTTTGTGGGGAATGTCGAATAATCTGACCGATATTCTCCAGCAGCAGTTCCGGAAATCGTTCGAGTTGAATGTGGTGCAGGCCCAGTTGGTTTCGGTGGCCGTCTTTCTGGCCTACGGGACTATGGCTATTCCTGCCGGTCTGTTCATGAAGAAGCTAGGATACAAATTCGGTATCCTTACCGGCCTGATCATCTTTTGCCTGGGGATTTTGCTGTTTTTACCTGCGGCGTTTCTTGGTCAGTACGCGCTGTTCCTGCTGGCCCTGTTTATCGCAGGATGTGGTCAATCGATCCTGGAAACGGCTTGCAATCCATTCATCGCCGAGTACGGACCGACAGGGACCTCGGAACGGCGGTTGAATTTCTCCCAGGCCTTCAATCCGCCGGGAACGATTTTCGGCGTCCTCGCTGGCACCTTATTCATTTTTTCCGGTGTGGAAAAGACTCCGGATCAGGTCACCGCCATGAAACTGGCTGGCACTTATACCGCCTATCTCCATTCGGAGACGATGCGGGTAGTGCCAACCTACATAGGCTTCTCGGTTGCCCTGATCGTGCTTACCGTACTTATCTGGCGCACCAGGTTTCCAAGTATGCGAAGCGAGCAGGATACCGGTGCGCAAACCGGTCTGAGCCTCTCTTTGTTTGCCAAGTATCCTCACCTCCTTTATGCCGTAGTGGCGCAGTTCTTCTACGTTGGAGCGCAGATTGCCACGTGGAGCAACTTCATTTTTTATATGAAGGCCTATACCACCCAGACTGAAAAGGCGTGTGGATACTTCCTGACTGCGAGCCTGGTTGCTCTGGCGCTCGGCAGGATCGTTTCGACATGGTTGATGCGATTCGTCGCAGCGACGTTCTTGCTGCGACTGTATGCCTTGATCAACATCGCGCTCGTGCTGTTCGCTGTGTTCCGCCCCGGAATGGCCGGGGGTATGGCCTTGCTGCTGACCAGCTTCTTCATGTCCATCATGTTCCCCACCATCTTTGCGCTGGGCGTCAAAGATCTAGGCCCCGATACCAAAGTTGGCGGCAGTCTGATTGTCACCACCATCATTGCAGGAGCAATCTTTCCTCTGTTGCTGGGCGTCGTTGCCCGCTCGACCGGGAGCCTCGCGCTGGGGTATCTGTTGCCCGTGGCGGGATACGTGGTGGTTGCCATCTATGGTTTCATCTCCGCGGGCGACGTCAAGCGGGGTGAAGTGGACTTCCCGCCCGGGGTTGGACCGCGGGAACCCGCGGCATCGCTGCCCTCTGACGCAGGCACCAACGTGCCGCCACCATCCGCATTGCTCACGTAAGCAAATTTTCCACGCTGGCTCTACTATGGAAGCGAACGCTTCTATCATTCATGGACCCTCAGACACCCGCCGTCCTCCCCGATGCTCTCGAGTACTCCGTCCCCGCGACGACCTTCTTCGCGCCGGCACGCATTAACCTGCTCGGCGAGCACACCGACTACACCGGCGGCTTCGTCCTCCCCATGGCCATCCATTTCGCCACTACGGCCACCATTTCCCCACGCGACAACGCTCAGTACAGCTTTGCCAGCGACCGCTTTTCCGACACCCTCGTCCTCGAACCCTCCGACCGTTCTGACGCCCGGCACTCCTGGAGCGACTACCCCGTCGGTGTGCTGCGAATGTTGCAGGCACGCGGCATTGAGCCTCCCGCCTTCGACCTCAAATTGGCCGGCAACGTGCCTCTGAACGCCGGGCTCAGTTCCTCCGCTTCGGTAGAAGTCGCAAGCGCAGTTGCCATGCTGGCCCATGCCGGCGTCGCACTCTCCGCCAAGGAGATCGCTCTACTCTGCCAGCGCGCGGAAAACGACTACGTTCATTCCCCCTGCGGCATCATGGACCAGTTCGTTGTCACCGCCGGTCACGCCGGCCACGCGATGCTGCTCGATACGCGAGCCCTCACTTACCACCTTCTGCCCCTCTTCCCAGGCACTCATATCGTCGTCGTCAACTCCATGGTCAAACACTCCATCGCCAATGGCGAATACGGCGTACGCCGGCGCCAGGTAGAGGAAGGGCAAGCGGCCATCCGCACTGCCTTTCCGCATATCGAAATGCTCCGCGACGCCAGCATGGCCGACCTCGAGGCCTGCCGATCCAGGATGTCGCCCGAGGCGTTCAAACGATGCCGCCACATCCTTACCGACAACGCCCGCGCACTGGAAGCCCGTGCCGTCATGACCGCTGGCGACACCTTCCGCTTCGGCCAGCTCCTGCTGGCCGCCCACGCCAGCCAGCGAGACGACTTTGAATGCAGTTGCGACGAGATCGACTTCCTCGTCGACACTGCAGCGACCCTCGAGGGCT
>JBBSDR010001184.1:0-3190 GCA_038240465.1 Gemmatales bacterium | reverse complement strand
TACGAAGTGAATCCGCCTGTAAAAGTCATCGGCGCGAGAGACGGGTTGTGATGAAGATTGAACAGTTCGGCATGGCACTGACGCCACAGGTAGTGCCACTCGAAGCCGCGCAGGTCCCGCTGATCCGGTTCGCGCGGCCGTTGCTCCTCCAAACGGGCCAGGGCCATCGACGTCCGTCCGTCTCGCCAGGCTCGCTCGGCCAGGTGCATGTGGGCGAGATACAGGTTGCGGTGGGCGGTGAGCGTCTCCTCGTCGGCGCGCTGTTTCTGATCGAGGAACAGTGCCGCGTTATCGCGCGCCGTCTTCTCGCTCCGGAGCGCGTCGCGTTCACGATTCTCGGCTCGTGTTGCGTTTGTCTCCGCGTCCCGGGCGCGCTCGGTCGCCAGGATTGCGAAGTAACCCGCGATGAGCGAGCCGGCGACGAGCGAAAGGACGAGAGAGGCACTGATCGCCGCCAGGGCCGGGTTGCGCCGCGTCCAGCGCCAGAGCCGTTCCGTCGCACCGACGGGACGCGCCTGGATCGGCTCATTGGCCTGGAATCGCCGCAGGTCCTCGGCGAGGGCTGCCGCGGACGCATAGCGCCTGTCCGGTTCCTTGCGCAGACACTTCAGACAGATCGTTTCCAGATCGCGCGGCAGTTTCGGCTGCAACTGCGACGGCGGCACCGGCTCGCGGGCGATGACCTGTTCGAGCGTCTCATACGGGGTGGCGCCGCGGAAGGGCGGCCGGCCGGTCAGCATCTCGTAGAGAATGGCTCCGAGCGAGTAGACGTCGGCGGCCGGCCCCAACTCGTGAATCCGGCCCAGCGCCTGCTCGGGAGCCATGTAACTCGGCGTCCCCAGGATGGCGCCGGAGACGGTATCGCCCGTCTCGCCGATCTTCTTGGCGAGGCCGAAATCGGTGATCTTGGCTGTGCCGTCGGTGTCGAGCAGAATGTTGGCCGGCTTCAGATCGCGGTGCATGATGCCGTGATCGTGAGCGACAGCCATCGCTCGCGCCAGCGCCTCGGCAATTCGGACTGCCTTCTGCGGCTCCAGGGGAGTGCCATTGATAAGAGCCGACAGGCTGCCGCCGGCGCAGTATTCCAGGACAAAGTAGGGCCGGCCGTCGTTCTCGCCGACCTCGTAAATCTGCACGATGCCCGAGTGGCTGAGCCGGGCGACGGCCTCCGCCTCGGTGCGAAACCGCGTCCGATCCCCGGCACTCGCCTGATCGCCCGCCAGGATCATCTTCAGGGCCACGTCGCGGCCGAGCGCCGTGTGCCGTCCCTGGTAGACGACGCCCATGCCGCCGCGGCCCAGTTCCTTGACGATGGTGAAGCCAGGGACGCATGGCAGGGTCGGATCGACAATCGACCGGGGAGGCTTACTATCGCCGGTCCCCGTCGCGAGAGTGGGATACACATCGGCCGTCTTGCGCGGCTCCAGAGTGATCGGCGCGGCGGCCATGCCGTCCGTCGGCCTCGACACGGGCGGGGCAGTATCGGAGGGCTGGGAGGGAAGGGGCTCGGTCATGGGGCGTCTCTCATTTGAAGTTCCATGATTCGCGGACATCGCCATACCCTCGTCATTATCCGCGGTCGATGGACGAAGGGCCAGCAAGAATTGCAGCAGCGGCTTTGGACCGGCGGCGAAAGAATGGGTTGCCGCTTGCGGCTTGGCGAGCGTTAGCGGGCGGTCCGCTAAGCCGCAAGCGGCAAGAAACAGGGAAGTGCTTTCGACGTCGGTCTTCAACGGCCGCATGCACATCAAACGTCAATGTCGGCGAGCCGAGACGATGGAAAATGGGGCAATTCAGGGAAAATGATCTTGACTGGATGAGCGACTTTGGGCAGACTATTCCTCGCTTCATTTACACCACGACCAGGGAGGGTCAGACCAATGTTCTATCACACGGAAGCGAAACCGCAGGGCTGGCGCGCCATCGTCATCTTCGATGACCGTCCCGAGTGCCTCATCTATGTGGGCCGTTCCTCCACCCAGGTCCGCACCAACTTCGTCGAAGCGTTCTTCGACCTGCTCGACGACGAAGAGCGCGATCGCGTTCGCTCCGTCAGTCTGCAACGCTGGCAGGGCGCTCCCGATTCCGGCCGCTGGATTCACCAGACCAACCTCACTGTCCCGGTCAAGGCCAAACTCGCGCGCACGGCCTGAACAAAGGTTTACATTCTCGTCGGATTGGGCCTCGGAGGTGTCTCCTCCGGGGCCTTTTTGTTGGCTGGCTCGGTTATCTGCGGGAACTTTTCTCCTACCGCGCTCCCTTCAGCCGTGGCGGCAAGGTAGAGTGAAAGGGTGCTGCCGGGGTCTGCAAGGGGTGTTCGGGACGGCGCGGGCGGAAAACGAGAGAGGGGACTTGCATCCGCTTGTGAAAACCCGAACAATGGAGGGGGGGATTCGTGTCCAGTTAAGGAGGATTGACAGGCTCGGAATCCGCAGCGCTTGAACCAGCTTGCATCGCCGTCGAGGATGGCCCGGACGGGCTGTTCCCGGCACCGAGGAATCCAAGATGAATCCATATAGCTCCCTGTGCGACGACTTCGGGATTTACGTTTATGTGAACACGAAGATGGACCTCCCCACCGGTCGCGAGACGATTTTGCACTTTTTCGACCGGATGCGCAAGTCGTACCCCACGATGACGGACTTTGACCGCCGCGAGAGCGGCGAGTACGTTCTGGAGGAAGATCGCGAGCAGGGTAGTTATCGCTGGGTGACACTCGAGAATCGCCGGCTCTGCATCGGTTTCGTCAATCCGCCCGAGGTCGAGGCGGCCGACCAGCTCAACGAGATGGTCCTGGAGAGCGCGCCCTACTATCTCAGTTGCGGCCCGCTCGACTGCGAGGCGACCGATGTGCTTTTCGCCTTCGACTTCCTCTACACGGGCAACCACGACGAGGTCGTCGCCGAGGCCCTGGGCATGAACACGACGCTGGAGAACATGCTCCAGATGCCGGGCGCCCACGTCCTCAACTACGAGCCGTCGCTGATGCTGTCGCTGGAGGACACCTGCCGCTTGCAGTGCCGCCTGTCCATCGAGACGCGAACGAACGCCTACCAGATCCGCACCGGCCAGTTCCCCGAGGCGCCGATCAGCGTTTACTTCACCGTGCGCCAGTACTGGGGCCGGCAGCCGTACAAGACCTTCCTCGACTCGTATCAGAACCAGCGCAAGGTCTGTCTGGAACTGGTCG
>JBBSDR010001183.1:0-3196 GCA_038240465.1 Gemmatales bacterium | reverse complement strand
GCCTCGTTGGGTTTCAACGTCGTCTCGATGCTGCTGAAGGTCGTAGGCGCGGCGCTGACGGGCTCCGTAAGCCTCCTCTCCGAAGCCGCCCACAGCGCGACCGATGTCGTCGCCTCCTTCATCGCCTTCCTCTCTGTCCGTGCAGCCTCGGTCCCGCCCGATGAGGAACACCCGTACGGGCACGGGAAGATCGAGAGCTTGGCGGGGTTCGGAGAGTCGGTCCTGCTGCTGTTCGTCGTGCTTTACGTCGCGTTCGAGGCGGTCCAAAGGCTGTCAACCCAGCACGCACCCGTCGAGCACCTCGATGCCGGCCTCGCCATCATCGCCGTCTGTGCCATCGGAAGTCTCTTCGCCGGTCTGTACGTCCAGGCAACGGCCCGAAGAACCCGCTCGATGGCCCTGACCTCGAACGGCCAGCATCTGATGGTTGACTTCGTGGCGTGTCTGGGCGTCCTTCTCGCGCTGCTGGCGACCAAACTCACAGGCTGGCGACACGCCGACTCCGTCTTCGCCCTCGCCTTCGCCGCCTGGCTCGCGTGGAGCGCCTGGGGCATGCTGCGCCGCGCCTTTCACGAGCTCATCGACCGCCGCCTCTCCGACGAGGAGCTCGCTCAGATTCGCGCGACCGTCGAAGCCCAGCCGGACCTCATCTCCTTCCATCGCCTCCGCACCCGCCTCTCGGGCCGGATGCGCTACATCGACATGCACGTCGTCGTGCCCAACGACTGGTCGGTAATCCAAGCCCACGCTCTCGCCGACGACCTCGAAAAGCGCCTCGAGCAAGAGCTATCCCCCGCCCAAGTCGTCATCCACGTCGACCCGTTCAACGAGACTAAGCTACAGCAGCAGGCCCACGACGCGGCACAAAACCGTTAGTCTGGCGCGGTTACAACAGGATCACAAATGAGAAACTACGCATTCATCATCGCCGCTGCCTTCGCCATCGCGGGCTGCGGCTCCTCGACTCCGGTCGCGGACGCGCCGAAGGACGAAAAGCCTTCCGTCGAAAGCCCCAAGCCCACCGATATCGACACTGGCAAGACCGCCCCACCCGTGGAAAGCCCGAGACCCACCCCCGATTTTGTCACCGAGGTGACGGCGACTGAACTCGGCGTGCCCTACTATCCGAACTCAAAGCCCCGCAGCCGCGGCCAGATGACCCTCGATACCCCGGAAGCCATGTCCTATGGGTCGTGGCGAAGGACGGGCGATAGCGCCGACAAGGTGTTCGACTTCTACAAGACCGAGCTACAGAAGGCCGGCTACACCGCCGGCGCCCCCGTCGTGCACGGCGAGATGTCGGTCGTCGAAGGTAAGAAGGGCAAGGAGACTCTCACAGTCTCGTATAGCCGCGACAAAGTCAAGAACGAAAACGAGATCATGGTCTCCCACGTGACCGCCAAGTAGGCGCTTGTCTCGGGCCCGTTATCCTGAGCCGAGAACCGCACAATTCATCGGCGCTCCGCTCAGGATGACAAATTCAAGGCCCTACTCTGGATGCGTGATCTTCACTGAGTTGCTGCCCTTCTCGTTGCCGTCGTGAGTCACCACGTACACCTTGAAGATCTTCGCCGACCCCGCCGCGAGCACGTCATCCGTCGTTTCCAGCACGGTCGTCCCCGCGGCCCCGAGGCATCAAAAACTCAGGCTCCGCCCACCGCTGCGGGTCATAGCCTCCATTCTGCGAAGCGTCGTACAATGACGGTGATGCAGCCAACGCTGGACGGTGCGGTGACAATCGATGCCGGGATCCTGGGAGGCACGCCGGTGTTCGCCGGGACGCGGGTGCCGGTCGAGAACCTGTTCGACTTCCTCTCCGGCGGCTACGACCTCGACCGATTCCTCGAAGCCTTTCCGCGAGTGAAGCGCGAACACGCCAAGCGGGTCTTGCGGGAGTCTTCGACGCCCCTGCTCACCGAACTCGGGATCAAATCGGCTTGAAGGTCCTGCTCGACGAGTGCGTCGATCCCGCCTGCGCACTTCTCTTCATGCGCCACGAGGCGATTGGCGCAGTTGCGGCAGGGTTCACAAGCATTGCTAACTGGGAGTTGCTTCGCGCGGCGCAGGGCCGATTCGAGGCCTTCGTGACGGTGGACAAAGGCATCGCCTATCAGCAGAACCTGGCCGCGTTTGACCTCGTCTTCATCCTCCTCCGCATCGGCTCGAACCGCGCCGACGCAATCGGGCCCCACGTCGTGCAAATCGAAACCATCCTCGACGAGGCACTGGGGGCTTCCACGTGATCGAGCCTTGATGTCTGATCAGGGCCGGCGACGCATCTTTGGGCTGTCGGCAACTGGTCGCACAATGACGCATGTTTAGCAAGAAGCCGAACGGGCACTCCAGAGATCAGTGCGTCTTGTGCATCGGGCGACGGTGAAGCCGCGAGTTGAGGAAGTGGGCTGGCCAGAGATCGGCCGCGACCTGCGGCGTGCCCTTCTCACGCCTCACACGTCCTTATCCCGTTCGCGATAGCGCTGGCCAAGCCGCTCTGGGGCTGGCCAGCCTTTTACTTCTGCGTGTGGTTTTACGGCATTCCTCCGTTCGGCTGGTGACCTTGGGTGTGCGTGGTTTCCCTGTGCGGTTTTGCGATCTGGTCTATCGTAGACTTCGGTCGCAAGAGTAACCGGGCGATAAAGCCGGTCCGCCATGCGAGGCTTGCCTTGAAGGCAGGAGAACCGGATGCACAAGCTCGCCTCGACGGGGCAAGAGCTTTCTTCCGAATCTACCGGCCACGTCTGCAGATGTATTGGCTCGCCGGGATAGTTGTCCTCATACCGCTCGCCTCGGCCCTCGTGATGTGCCTGGACTTGACACGGCTACCGCAACCCCATCGCGTCAAGGCAAGGTCGTCTTCTTCACGCCCAAGCAGGAATTGAACGTCGAGTTACAGAACCTTCAGCGAGAAGGCGACAGAATAGTCTGGCGTTAGACTGAAGCTGGCTTTGACCGCTGCAATCCAAGCTCCGCCCACTGCTGCGGGTCGATGGTGCTGGGGGCGTCCATGAGCGGGTCGTAGCCTCCGCCGACCTTCGGGAAGGCGATGACCTCGCGGATGTTCTCCGTGTCGGCCAGGATCATCGCGAGGCGGTCGATGCCCGGCGCGATGCCTCCGTGGGGCGGCGCGCCGTAGCTGAACGCCTCCAGAATGTGCCCGAACCGCTCCTTCTGCACCGCGTCGGAGATGCCGAGCAGG
>JBBSDR010001182.1:0-3197 GCA_038240465.1 Gemmatales bacterium | reverse complement strand
TGCCGGCTTCTGTTCGGCTGTCGCGGCAGGCGCCTCGGCGAGAGGTTTGCGGTCGAGGCTGCGGTTGCCGAGCAGGTTCTCGCCGGCCAGGAAGAGCAGCAGCAGAAGCATCAGCCAGGGCAGCAACTCGACCGGCTGCGGCTTGCGCGAGATGGCGTCCTTGAGGCTCAGGTTGTGTTCGACGCCGAGAACCGTGTCCTTGCCGAAGACCTCCTCAATTTCCTCTTTCGGCACCCGCGGCACCAGGATGCTTTCTTCCGGCTTGACGTTCATGCTGAACGCTTCGAGGACATCCTGGCGCTGCGGGCGCACCGCGGAGACGACGTAATTGCCAGGCAGCCCGGCCTGGGCAATCGGCAAGATGCGATCCTTCTGTTCCTTGTCCTCGGGCGGCGGATTCACCGGCTGGCCCTTCGGCGATAGGCCAGGTCCGCGAAGCAAGAACTGATCGCCCGCCTCGCGATCCAGTGGGATTGTCACGGTCTGGCCGCAGATGTAGTTCCAGTCGGGAGCGACGCTGTCGCCGGCCAGGTAACGGCACACCTTATCGACCAGGACGAGACCAAACCAGTTCTGCCAGTAATTCTGCCACGGCAACGCCTCACTGCCCTTGAAGATCGTTTCTCGGTTGGTGTCGAGCTTGGTCGTGAACAGCAACACCTTGCCGTGGCCGACGTCGCGTTCCACAATCGCGGGCGGGTTTGTCTTGCCGTCCGCGTACCGTGTGACCACCCGTCCTTCCGGCACCGGCGTCACTTCCCACCAGCGATGGACCTTCGGTTCGCCGGTTGTCTTCCAGATATCCAGGTTGGACCGTTCGCGCTTCCAGCGCAGGAAGGGGGCCATCAACGGCGCGGTGTTCGACAGGCTCCAGTCCCAGCCGATGCCGCCCCCGCGATCGGACGTTTGCATCGCGCCAAACCGGGCCGGTAAGAGTTGCTTCGCCACGGCATTGTCGTCGTACACAGCCTTGTCCACCGAACCGCCAGGGACAACGATCAGCTTGCCTCCTTCGGAGACATAGTTCTGCAGCCTCTGCCAGTAGGCCGAGGGATCGGTCACCTGAAACAGACAGACAACGTCGTAATCCTTTGCGGTTAACTTCTCCTTGTCGAGATCGCGGATCGCACGCACAACACTTGTAAACCCCAGCGATGGCAGAGCGTGCAGCCAGAGCTGCTTGTAGTCCACCTGATCCATCAGCGTCAGCACCTTGCGGCCGGGCCGGACGACGAACGTGCCATACTGCACGTTGTTGAACGGCAACCGATCCGTTCCTTCGAGCCGGACCACGACCTGATGCACGCCCGCTGACAATCCGGTATCGCGCGTCGGATCGGCGCCCGGGGCAGCGGCGCGATAGTCAAAGCTGATCGTCTGGCGTGTCCCCTCCTCGATCTTCACGACCTGCTCTTGCAAACGCGGATCGTTATCGATCTGGCAGGTGATCTTGCGGTCGGCTTTCTCTCCCGTCGCGAGGACAACGGCGCGGACCTGAACCCTGCCGCCGGGAGGCACGGCAGCCGGCTCGATGCTCAATCGCTCGATGGCCAGGTCGATCGGCTTGTCGGCGCCGACATCGACGTAGACGAGGTTGACCCCCTCGGGCTGCTTCAGCCCGCGAACGTCGCTCGGGTCCCAACTGGCGCGGGTGCGATCGGAGAACACATACAGGAAGCGCGGCGGCGGTTCGCCCTCGCCGGCCTGGACCGCCGCTTCCTCGTTGAGCAGCTTGAAGCCGTGTTCGAGGACCCGGCTGATGGCGTTGTTGCCGGGCCGGATTTGTAGGGTCTTGAGTTGCTCGCGGACCGTGGCGGCCGGCTCGAACTGTCCGCCGAGTTCGGCGCTGTCGATCAGGGCGATGCGCGATCCCGCGGGCATGTCAGTGAGCAGTTCGATCGCCCGGCGGCGCGCATCCTCCAGCCGTGTCAGGCCGCCGCGTTCGTATTCCATGCTCGGGCTGGTATCGACGATGAAGACAACATGGATCGGCTGGTTGCCGCCGAGGAAGGTGAGGCGGTCGCTGTACAGGCTTGGCCGGGCCAGGGCGAAACACAGGGCGGCGATCAGCAGCATGCGCAGCAGAAGCAGAAGCAGATGATGCAGGCGCAGTTTGCGGCGATTGGTCTGAAACTTCTGCAGCAGAAAGCGAAACGCGGGGAAGCGCAGGTGTTTCGGCTTCTCGCGGGTCACCAGGTGAACGAGGACGGGGACGGCCGCCAGCGCCATCCATCCGAGCAAGTAGGCATGCAGGAAACTCACTGCTGGTGACTCCTGGTTGACTCTCGAGTTCACCGCCGAGGATGTGGACACTCCTTATCTTACCGGGCAGCCCGGCGCGACGCCACGGCTGGATGACCCTCTTACCACTTGCGGCCGAGGAACGGCGACGAAATAACTTCCTGTTTGCCCGTCTCGCGGAAAAGACCGCCAAGCCGCAAGCGGCAAGAAGGATTTCAACTGGAACAATCGTTGCCCGCCATCTGACCCCTCTCCCGGATTCACTGCGGGGTGGAAAGCAGCTAGTTTCTCTCCCGTCTCGTCTCGATGATCGCCGATGAGCCGATAAGGCCCTTTCTTCGCGGCGAACCACGAGACCCCTCCCATGATGCTCCTCACGCCAGCTTCTTCCTTGCGCCGGTTGTTGTTCTGTGCCGCGGTCGCGCTGCTCTTCGGAACAGCCCCGGCGCCTGCGGATGACGCAGTGTCTCACGCGCCATTGACGTTGTGCGAACTGAAGCGTCTGAGTCCCTGCGAGTTGGATCAGCAGTTCGGGCGCGGGACAGCGGCGGCGCTGCCGATTGGCGCAGTGCGGGGACACATCCTGTGCCGGGTCGAGGGCAAGTTGCCGGGGGTGCGCACCCGACTGGGCGGCGCGGTCTGGAAGGGCAAGTATTTCTATCCCGACGGCTGCTTCATCAATCAGTGGGTGGGTTTTCGCGCCATCTCGTCCTGCGCCGTCATTGCTCCGAGCCTGTACGACGGCCGGCCATGCATCGTTCTTGAGTATGCCCCCGGCACTCCCATCTTCGGCAACACCCGCGACGAGTTGCGCGAGATCGCGCCCGGGCAGTATCTCGGCCGGTTCTACGAACGCTGTCCCTGCCAGAAATTGCAGGGCTACTTCGTCCTCGAAAGTGAATGCTGCGCCAGGTGACATTGAGGCAGGCATAACGTGTTGCCGCTTGCGGCTTGGC
>JBBSDR010001181.1:0-3198 GCA_038240465.1 Gemmatales bacterium | reverse complement strand
GTTGGAGTCGAACGGACTGATGCGCACCAGGCGATGCGCGCCGGATTCACCCTGGAGGTTGCCGTAGGCGTATTCGCCGACGATGCGCAGCGTGGCGTTGCGGATGCCTGCTTCCTCGTTGCGCAGCTCATCGACAATCTCGACGGCGTAGCCATGCCTCTCGGCCCAGCGGATATACATGCGCATGAGCATGGAGGCCCAGTCGCAGGCTTCGGTGCCGCCGGCGCCGGCCTGGATGCGGAGGAAAGCGTTGCTGGCGTCGTGAGAACCCGAGAGCATGGCGCGCAACTCGAAATCCGCGAGACGCCGTTCGAGCTTGTTGACCTCGGCGTCGAGTTCGCCGTCGAGGGACGCATCTTCCTCGGCAAACTCGGTGAGGACGTGCAGATCGGCCAGCGCGGTCTCGAGTTCCTCGAAGGGCTTGAGCAGGGCGTTGAGCGGCTTGAGTTGCTGAATGGTTTGCTGGGCTTTCTCCTGGTTGTCCCAGAAGGAACCCTGGCCCATGAGCGCGGTCAGCCCATCGCGCTGAGTGATTTTGCTAGCCAGGTCAAAGAGAGTCCCGCAGCTGGGTGAGTCGGCTGGTCAGGTCGTCGGTGCGGCGACGAAGGTCAGGATTCATGGCAGTTCCTTCCAGTGTTCGTGTCCACGGCATCGACTCGCGTCGAGGCGCGTTGTAAGAGTAATGACAAGCATAGCAGATTCAAGGTTCTCTTCGCCAGAGAAGAAATCCGGGGTCGAGATGGCGGCCCGCCAGTCGCGGACGCAGACGGCTCGGTGCATTTCATCGGCAGCGCCATTGATTTGAACGTTTACCGCGGCCTCGCAACCATCACGGGCAACGAAGCCGTGACTGCCCCGTGACTGCGGGACAATCTCTCCCGGAGGCCCCTGCGCGCGTCCTCGAGATTGTTATCCGCCGCGCGAATGGTTTCGCTTCTTGACCGCGGCCCTCCGCGCCGTTAGGATGCGAGGATAGCAAAACGTTGCCTCGCCCACCCACCTTGCCCACGACTCGACTGCCCCACCCGCCTCCGGTTCATACCCGCGCGAGGACTTCATGAGACGATCCCTTTCCACGCTTTCGCTGGCCGTTCTCGGTTTGCTCCTGGCCGGCAACCATGTCGCCGCTCAACAACAGGCCTCCGCCCTGCCGGCGCCACGCCTGATGAGCGTCTTCCCCAATGGCGGCAAGATCGGCACCACGGTCGAAGTAACCTTCACCGGCACCGACCTCGAGGAGCCGGAGCAACTCCTATTCAACCATGCCGGCATCAAGGCCGAGCCGATCGTCCCGCCCGCGCCCCCCGATCCGACCAAGCCCGATCCGAAGAAGCCACCCGTGCCGCGGGCCAAGCCGGTCGTCACCAAGTTCAAGGTGACCATCGCGGCCAGCGTCCCCGTCGGACAGTACGACGTTCGCCTCGTCAACAAGTGGGGCGTGAGCAACCCCCGCGCCTTCGTCGCCGGCGACCTGACCGAGCTCGTCGAAGTCGAGCCGAACAACGATCTGCCGCAAGCCCAGAAGATCGAGATGAACAGCACGGTCAACGGCTCGATGGCCAGCGGCATCGACGTCGATTACTTCACCTTCCCCGGCAAGAAAGGCCAGCGAGTCATCATCAGTTGCCTGGCCTCCTCCATCGACAGCCGATTCCATCCGGTCCTGCAGCTCTACGACTCGCGCAATCGTCCCCTCGGCGAGAACCGCAATCACAGCGGCACCGACGCCCTCCTCGACGTGATGCTGCCCGATGACGGCGCTTACTCTGTACGCCTCTATCAGTTCACGCACATCTCGGGTCCACAGGGTCCGGAGTTCTTCTATCGTCTGAGCGTGTCCACCGCGCCGTGGATCGATGCCGTCTTTCCGCCGATGATCGAGCCGGGCAAGCCGGCCGAGGTGACCGTGTATGGCCGCAACCTGCCCGGCGGCCAGCCCGATTCGACTCTGACCAGCGACGGCGTCACCCTCGAAAAAGTTACCCTGACCATCACTCCGCCGGCTGGCCCCAATGCCGACCAGGGGCTGACCTTCAGCGGCCATCTGCCGCCGACCGTCGCCAACCTCGATGGCTTCGAGTTCCGCTTGAAGAACGCCGCCGGCTCCTCGAATCCTTACCTGATCACTTATGCTCGCGCTCCGGTCGTGCTGGAGAACCAGCCCAACGACACACCGGAGACGGCCCAGGAAATCAAGGTGCCGTGCGAGTTGGCGGGCCGGATTGAGAAGCGGCGCGATCGCGATTACTACACCTTCTCGGCGAAGAAGGGCGACGTGCTTCTCTTCGATCTGCTCAGCGAACGGCTCGGCGTCGAGGGGTATCCTTACTTCCTGATTCGCTCCGTGGACGGCAAGCAGACTTACGCCCAGCAGGAAGAGGCGAATGCGGACACGCTGAGCCTCAAGTTCTACGCCCGCACGGACGACCCCGCTCCGTTCCGCTTCGCCGTGCCGGCTGACGGCAAGTATCAACTGGTCATCGGCAGCAAGACCAGCAACATCCTCTATGGACCGAGTCACGTCTATCGCATGAAGATCGTGCCGGAGCAGCCGGATTTCCGCGTGATCGTCCTCGGCCCGGATTCGTATCGTCCCGGCAGTTGCACGATCCTCAAGGGCGGAAGCGAGCAGATGACGATCCTGGCCTGGCGTCAGGACGGTTTCAACGGCGGTATCACCCTGAGCGTCGAGGGACTGCCGGCCGGGGTCACCTGTCCTCCTCAGGTGATTGGAGCCGGTCTGCGCTATACAGCCCTGGTGCTGAGCGGCACCGCCGCCGCCGGAACCTGGACGGGCGAAATCAAGGTAAAGGGGACGGCGGCAATCGGCGGCAAAACTGTCGTGCGCGAGGCACGCTCGGCCGGAATCACCTGGCCGATCCAGGTCGGCCAGAACTTCCCGCGCGTCAGCCGCCTGGAGCGCGGCCTGGCCCTCGCGGTCCGCGGGCAGGCGCCCTACGACCTGACGGCGACCCTCGACAAGCCGCAGGTGCCGCAGGGTGGGACGGCGGTCATCACGCTCAAGCTCAACCGCATCTGGCCGGACTTCAAGCAGGCACTCGCCATTCAGCCGATGCTGCCCCAGGGAGGCCAGTCGCTGCCGGCCCTGCCGCCAGGGCTGACGGTCGCCGCGGCCAACATCGCTGCCGGCGCGTCCGAGGCCAAGGCCACTGTCACGGTGCCGGCCAACGTTCCTCC
>JBBSDR010001180.1:0-3199 GCA_038240465.1 Gemmatales bacterium | reverse complement strand
GTCGAGCAGCCGGACCCAGCCCGGATTGAGAAGCTGATCGGCGAGTTGGATCATCCGCGTTTCGCGGCGCGAGAAAAGGCGGCCGCGGAGTTGGAGAAGGTCCTCGACATGGCGGAAGGCTTGATGCGCCGGCGGCTGGAGAACCAGCCGTCGCTGGAGTTGAGAAGACGCATCGAACGAATGCTGCAACCGCTGGACGAACGCATTCCGCCGCCCGACCGTTTGCGGCTGGGGCGCGCGTTGCAGGCCCTCGAACGCATCGGCTCGCCAGCAGCGCAGGAACTTCTCGAGGTTCTGTCGCACGGCTGTCCCGGAGCGTGGTTGACCGAGGAATCCCGTCTGGCGTTGGCGCGGCTCCGATTGACGAAATGAGCATTGGACCAGTTACGCGGTCTCTCTTCGCGGCCTGGAGGGAGGACCGGATCGACCCTTCCTTCACCGCGTCTGACACGTTCCGTGAGATCGTGGATGTCCTGGTGAAAGTCGTTCAGAGCAATCTGCAGGTGGTCACTTGGAATGTTTGGTGAGTCGATACCCGCGCAGGGCAAAGGGAGCCTGCACCGCATGAATCACCTCGCGCCACTGACCGCCAATCACATTCGCATATGCGACCCGCATCTGGTCGGCTGCTTCCTTATATGCCAGTCCGCCGACGCCGGTGCCAAGACCGGGTACGGCGAGGCTGTGGATCGGACGGCCTTCAGAGTTGTTATGTCGGAGTACCGCGACCAGCGCTGCCCGCATGGACAGATAGGCGTTGATCGACCCTTCCACGCTGCCGGGGACGCGCATCGTCGGCGCTGCGACCAAGAACGGAAAGCGACGGCCGGGTAGTTCCACGATCAGGGCGGCGCCGACCGGCAACTCGCCAAGAAACTGCTCTCGGATCGCAGCCATGAGACGATGCTGTGCCTCGCCCTGGTGGAAGTCGTCGATGGCCTTGTCGATCCCGCCCCCCATGTCCCCGAAGCTGTTCGCCGGGCTGACAATGGCGTCACAGGACAGATCGAGGAGATTGCCGTGGACGACCTCGACTGCTGCCACTCCCTCAAAAGCGGCGGCCAGCCGTTCGGCGAGATCGCCGGTGAGGTCGCCGATGCTGATCCGCAATTCACCCGGCAAGGGCTGGCCAAACGGCTTGAGTGTGTTCACGCGCCACCGGCGTATCCGCGCCATCACGGCGTCGAACATTAGCCGCCTCCCTATTCCTCCGGCATGAAAGAGAATCTCGAAGGCCTGTCGCCCCCCCGGCTTGTCAGACGAAGTAACCGATTTGCAGGCTTATCGGGCTAGTTCACAGGATATTCACCACTCCGCTCGCTCCATCGACGCGCAGCCGCTGGCCCGTCGTGATGCGCCGCGTGACTCCTGCCAGGCCCGCGACAGCGGGAAGACCGAACTCGCGCGCCACGATCGCGCCATGCGACAGCACGCCGCCCGTCTCCATCACTAACCCCTTGGCGCGGACGAACAGCGGCACCCAGGCGGGATCGGTCGAGGGACAGACGAGGATGTATGGCTCGACCGGCACGGCTTCCAGGTCGGGACGCTCCAACACCAGCGCCGGCGCCTCGGCCACGCCCGCCGATAGCGGCACGCCCTTCAATTCCTCAACCCCCTCCAGCTTCACCGGCCGGCCAATGGCTTCCAGGTCGTCGCTGAACAGCACCTGCGGCGCTTCCAGGCTCAGGACCACACTGCGACGACGACGACGCTGAGCGATCGCGTTCGTCAGGTTCTCTCCGGCAGTCAGGCGCGGCAACTCATCCGGCGTCAGGAAAAAGATGCCTCCTTGAAGGTTGAAACGCCGATCCAGTTCGACCAGGAGTCGTCGAATCAGGGCGTAGCCACGCATCAGATGATGCTTCGCTGTTTCTCGCAGCGCCAGGTATAGTTGCAGATGCTTCACTTCCGGATCGAGCGCCGTCCGTTGCAGCGATCCCAGTTTCGCTTCCGTGGCGATCTTCTCCCAGGCGGATTGGCGTTGTTCCTCGCTCGCTCCCTCGGTCATGGCGCTGCCGGCGGTCTGACGGATCAGGCGGTCGAGTGTCTCATGGTCCTCCCCCCAGCGCGGCTGCGATAGCTCCATCTCGCGCGGGCCGCGATGGCCGAAACGCTCGAGGAACAGCCCGCGCTCGAGCTTTCCGGCCGCCACGTCGCGCAGCGCGCCGGCGAAATCGGCCTCGGCGTCGGGTTTCACGCCCATCGACAACTCGCCCAGCGCCGCCTTGGTCCGCTCCGGTCCGAGGCCCTTGCGGAGCCAGCGTTCGAGATTGCCAATGGCGATGGCCGCCAGGGCCGTCGGCTTCAAACTGTCGCGCGCGAAATCAACCAGCGCGCGATGGATCCAGAATTCGAGTCGCTCCAACAGGGCCGGCGTCGTCAGCTTCGGCAGATCCTCGCGCGCCTCGCGCTCGACCGCCTCGACGTAGGGCGGCAGGATTTCCCGGCGAAAGCACTCCGCGAAGGTCTTGCTCAGTTGCCCGAGGCGCAGGGCGAAACGGATGGAGCCGACGAGGAGGAACGGCACCCGCAACGGCAGAAAGAGCCAGAACAGAGCGCCGGCCCGAGACGGATTCTGGACCGCCTGGGGATAGATGGCCTTCTCGGGATGCTCCTTGAGATACGCGAAAGGATGCTCGTAGGGCAACCAGCTAGAGTAGAGCAATGGCTCCCGGCTGAGGTTGCAAAACGGCCGGCCACAGACGAGATCGAACACGCCGGCCTCGTCGAGCGCGGCCGCCGGCTTGAAACCGAGATCGCGATACATCAGACCGTAGCCGCCCTTGCCCGACATGAAGCGGCGGACGATGGCCCAACTCATCGGCGTTGGCTCGGGCAGCACCTCGGCAAGGTTATATCGGCTCCAGACGGTCCCCTGCGCCGCGGCCAACTTCTTGAGAATGTCAATCTCTTCGCGGCGGACTTGCTCGCGCTCGGCAGCGTCGGCCGTGGTGATCGGACGCGCTTGCAGCAGCCAGAATCGGCCCTGCGCCCAGGCCCATTCGACGTCGCGCGCCTCACCGTAAAAGCGCTCCACCTGCCGGCCCAGTTCGGCGAGCTGCATCAGTTGAGCGTCTTCCAGACAGGCCACGTTCTGCAGCTCCGGCGCGACCGCCTCGGCTCCGGCGGCAGTACGCTGCAACGTCTTGGTACTGATATGCCGATCGCGAACCGCGCCTGTCTCGCGGTCGAGGTG
>JBBSDR010001179.1:0-3205 GCA_038240465.1 Gemmatales bacterium | reverse complement strand
CTTCAGGATCCGCATTTTGTCGCCTCGGTGTTCGCCGGTGCGGCGCGAGTAGGTGATTTGCTCGCCCTCAATGACCTGCACCCGCTCACCGGGCTTGAACTTCGACAGCGTCGCCACGCCGCCCACACCGCCATCGAAGATTACCTGGTCCTTCTCCTCGTTGTACGTCACGCGCTCTGCCTCACCGCGAAACTCGTTCGAGATCACCGTCACCCGGCCCTTGGCCTCCATCTCCTGGCTTGACTTGCCTGAAGGCAAGGGCCGCGTGAGCACCCGCAGTTCGTCGCAGCGTAGGTACATTGCGCCCTCGGGTAGCTTCTCCAGCATCTTGTCGAAGTCGATCTCCATCCGCGGATTGTTCGACGGCAGACTCAACACGCGGACGTTCGTGTAGAAGACGGCCAGATGCTTCTTGCGATAGCCGTTCATCCGAGCGTCGAAGGTGACGTAGGTCAGCTTCATCTCCTCCGGTCCTTCCTTGCCGTTCTTCGGGGCCGGCTTGCCCGGATCGGCCTTGCGCGATTGCGCCGTCTGCTGCGGCGTATCGAACCCGGGACCATCGCTGCCCGGCTGCAGAGTGCGCACCTCGCCCGGACCGGACGCCTCCACGGTGCCGTCTTCGTTTTCGTAAGCGATCGAGATTGCCTTGAGCCGCTGAAACTTCACCAGACGCTTCCCCTCAAGGACCTGGTCCTCGACCTGGGCGGACTTGTCGCACACCAGGCTGCTGACCTTCGAGCGGTCTTTTTCCTTCTGCCCTTCACGCAGCGAGATGGGCTTATCGAAGAAGACTTGCAGCTCCTGACAGGTCAGGCGGGCGTTCTCCTGATCGGCCTGGATGTTGCCGTGGAAGACCGCTTGCCGGCCGCTCAGGACCATGGTCCGGTTCCAGTGAATCGTCAGCGGCGTCGGTTTCTTCAGCTTTTTGCCCTCGAAGTCGGTGTCGCTATCGATCGTCATGGCCCCCATGCCGTTAACCCAGGCCTTGTTGGCCACCTGATCGACGTTCACTTCCGGCCCGAGAATCAGCATCTTGTCGGTATCGACCCGGGCCAGGTCGCCGGTCACGACCATGTAATTGCCCTCGGGAAATGCCGTCAGGTTCAGGGTGTCGCCGAGGATGTCGAGGCCCTTCTCGCCCTTTTTCGCCGGTGCTTGCACGACGTGGACCGCTCCCTGGCTGCGCATGGTCTGGAGCTGCGATTTGTCTCCAATCCGCAGGACGCGCGCCTCTACCTCGACCGCCTTCAAGTTGATCGGCTGCTTGACCTCGGCCTGCTCGGGCTGTGCCGGCTTCGCGGGACCACCCTTCGGTGCGGCCGCCGCAGTCGCGGGCGTTTTCGTTGGATCGGCCTGCTGAACGGCGACTGCCTTCTTGACGGCAGCCACTGTCCCTGGAGGAGCGTCCGTGAACAAGACGACAAAGCGCTGGGCGTCAGTAATGTTGAAGTCCTTCGAGCGCGAGCGGACATGGCCGACCGCGATCAGGTGGTGAGGCCGGCGCGAAGGTTGCGACGACTTGCCGGCCTCGGCGGACGCGGGAGGAGGGGTTGGCTTCGAGGCCGCCGTGGGTTTGGCTCCTGTCTGCGACAGCAGCCAGACCTTGAGGTCGTCGGCGTGCAACTCCTGGTCGGACTCCTCGTCGTGGAAGGCCGCATTGCCGGTCAGATGGATCAGGTCAAGATCGCCGTCGCGCGTCGAGACAAGCGTATCGTCCCAGCGGGCGTGGACCGGCTTCTTGCTCGGGCCATTGCCGGCCAGGTTGAGAAAGCCCGGACCCTTGGCGTTGATGGCCTGCCCGGTTTTCGTGTTCTGAATCGTCATCTGGATCGCCTCGATCCGGCTGCCGTCCTTGATCGCGACAACGGGCTTGTCGGGCTTCCCTTTCAGGGTGTTGGTGGCGATGCGCGCGTCGTGGAAGAAATCGACGCCGTACGCCTCGCCCTCGGTGTCCGACACCAGGGTGACCTCGTGGCCCGTGGCGTGCGCGGTCTCGATTTGCAGGTTGGAAGAATGCTCGGTCGAACTGCTGCCCGGCGTCGGCTTCTGTCCGGGCTTCGCGCCTGGAGCGGCAGGCTGCTCCTTCTTGCTGAACTGCAACTCAAGGTGATCGCTCTGCAATTGGTCGCACTTCCCCAAAGGATCGTGGATGCGCTGGACGGTCACGATCTCGCTCAGGTTGCTCCGCTGGCCCTTGTCAAAGGTGGCGAACTCCTTCTGCATGTCATAGCGAAAAGGGCCGGCAGTCTTGATGAAAATGTGGGCTTTCTCGGGCGGCGCCTTCGCGTCCTTCGCCGTCTTGCTCTTGTCGGCGGCCGGCGTGGTGGAGGCGAGGAAACCGGAGCGGGAATCGACATAAATGTGCATATCAACGTCGGAGTGCAGCCGGACCTGGCGCACGCCCGTGACGCTCTCGCCCTGGGACTTGCGGCCACGGGCAGCCTTGGCGGCCGGCTGCTCGGCCAGAAGGTCGAGGACCATGCCCAGGCCGCTGATCGTGGTCGGCTTCGGCTTGCTCTGGGCGTCCTCCATTTGAACGAACTCGTCGGTCCAGATGCGCTGTTGCTTTTGATCGTAATAGAGCGGGCCGTTCTTGATATCGACGGTCATGTCGTCGCCGGCGGAAAGGGTCCGGCGGTTGTTGACGATCTTGATTGTCTTGCCGGTGATCTGGGCGGCGATGATGCGATACTTACCCATGTCGGAGACGGTCTTGATGGGATGCTCGAAGGTGAGATAGGCGACCTCGCCGCGAATGGTGTTGATCTCGGGCGTACCGTCCTCGCCCTTGCTCTTGCCGAACAGCGCGACGCTGAGCGGCTGCAGGCGGACCCGGCCATCACTCTCGATCTGAAATTCCTTGGCGGCGAGGACAATGCCGCGGGCCGGCACCTCGATCTTGATCGGCCGCTTCAATTCGGGACAGTCGGCCCCGAAGGCCATCTCCAGTTTCTTGGTTGTGAGTGTCGGAGGGCGCTGGCGCGGTTTGATCTCCTCCCCGTTCGTGCGCGGAAAATAGATCTGGGGCAGGGGCGGCAGGCCATCGATCATGCCCATTTGCCGGGCATAGGCGACGTAGCAGCCGAGCGACAGGAAGACGCCCAGTGTCATCAGGAGGATGCGTTTAGGAGTCCACACGGTTTTGCCTCTCCCCTAAGAAGCTCAAACTCGGGGGCGAGCCGGGAGCGTAAGCGACCGGAGTTCT
>JBBSDR010001178.1:0-3206 GCA_038240465.1 Gemmatales bacterium | reverse complement strand
TGTCACTTCCACACCGCGGCCTCTTCCCCATCCAGCCGCAACATCAAACACTTGGCGCTGCCGCCCGCCTTGAGGAACTCGTCCAACTCCACCGCGACCGGCGTGTAGCCTCGCTTTCGCAAATCCTCTCCCAACTGCTCGCAACCGCTGTTCGTCACAACCGTCTTGCCGACGACGACGGCGTTGCAGCCGAAGCGAGCTGCCTCCATCTCGTGTACCGCGATCAGGTTGGGAATGTTTGCCTCCAGCACCGTGCGGCCATAGCGGTCGAACGCCTGGGGGTAATAGAGCGCCTCGCCCGGTGCCAGCGGACAGAAGCAAGTATCGAGGTGATAGAAGGACGGATTGACCAGTTCGAGCGGCAGCACCTGAATGCCAAGGAGCTTCGCCAGGTGCTGATGGCCCTGGACGTCGCTGCGGATGCGATAACCGGCGAACAACGTCTCGCCGCAAAACAGGGCATCGCCCGCACCCTCGAAGAACTCGCCTTCCGGCAGATGCTCCACATGGAAGCCATGCGCGGCGAACCAGGCGTCAAAGTGGGGACTCTCACGCGCCCGTACTTCATGCCGAAAGCGCGAGCTGAAGAACCGGCGATGAAAGACGAGTCCGGCGTTGGCGGTGAAGACGAGATCGGGCAGCCCCGGCTGCGGCGTCATCGTCTCGACCTGAACGCCGAGGCTGACGAGGGTATCGTGGAGCTGGTGCCACTGGTTCCGGGCCATGTCCGGCGTGCTGCCGCGCGACCGGCACATCCAGGGATTGATCTCGTATTCGATGCCGTAATGGTCCGGCGGACACATCAAAATGCGCGGCTGACGCATGACGCCTCCTCTCTTGATCGAAGATTTCAGATTGACGATTGACGATTGAAAAGACAAGAGGGATGGGCTGGTCAATCGACATTTCGCTCAAGCGTGTCGCGCAATCGGCGTACTACATGAATCACGCGCCGGGCCGCTTCCTCTGCCTCGGCAAGCGTCAGCAGGTGGCTGAACGAGAAGCGCATCGCCGAGCGCAGCACGTCGGGCGGCACAGCCATCGCCTGCAGGACCGGAGAGGGCAACAGCGAGCCGCTCGAGCAGGCCGAGCCGGTCGAACACGACACGCCCGCCAGGTCGAGCGCCATCAACAGGGCGTCCGAATTCAGGCCCGGAAACGACAGATTGAGCGTGTGCGGAAGAGACTTCTCCGCGCCATTGACGACGACTGGAGCCGCTCTCGCTCCGACCGCGTCGAGGAAAACCGACCGCAGACGAGCAACGTGCTGGAGCCGCTGTTCCTGCTCGCGGCAGGCAATTTCCAGGGCGATGGCCATGCCGACAGCGAGGGCGACGGGTTCCGTTCCCGGACGCCTGCCTTGCTGCTGATGCCCCCCCCACAGGAGCGGATGCAGCTTTGCCCCGCGCCGCAGAAGCAGAGCGCCAATTCCCCGGGGACCATGAAACTTGTGCGCGCTGAGGCTGAGAGAGGTGACAGTGAGATCGTGAAACCGCACCGGCATCTTGCCGGCCGCCTGGGCCGCATCGCAGTGAAAGAACGCACCGGACACCCGTTCCAGCAGTTCGCGCACCGGCTGGATTGCGCCGGTCTCATGATTGGCGAGCATGACGGCGACGAGACGAGTGTTGGGGTCCACTTTTCCGGGGACGACACTTCCGTTCGCATCGACAGGGAGATAGTCGAGGGTGAAGCCCTGTCGCGCCAGTTGCCTGAGTGGCTCGATGACGCAGGGATGCTCGATCGGGCTGGAAACCAGGTGTCCCGGCGGCGCGCCTGACAGGCCGAAGACCGCGAGATTGTTGGCCTCGGTGGCGCCGCTGGTGAAAATCACCTCGTCGGCATGAGCATCAAGGAGGGATGCCAGTTTCTCGCGCGCATCTTCGAGGGCCTTGCGCGCGCGCCGGCCATGCTGATGAGCGCTGGCGGGATTGCCGAAGACGTCGGCCAGGAAAGGCTGCATCTGATGCCACACTTCAGGAAGGATGGGCGTGGTGGCATTGCTGTCGAGATAGAGTAAACCTGTAGGGGGAGGAGAAGATGTTTGGGGCGCTGGATCATCTGTTCCGGTAGGCTCCATTACCTCTTCTCCTCCCTGCTTTTATTATACCCCCTTACTTCACCGCCAGGTGCTTCTCGAACCAGGCGAGCATGGCGGGCAGGACCATCTCCTGATTCTGCTTCGGTGTGAAACTGTGGCCGGCGCCCTCGATTGTCGTCAGCTTGCAGTGGACTTTCTCCTTCTCCAGCGCAGCGAGCATGTTCTTGCTGTGGTCAATGGGAACCAGTTCGTCCTTGTCGCCGTGGATCAGCAGCGTTGCGGCGGCCTTGCTTGTTGTCTTCAGCAGCGGCGAGCAGTCTGTCTCCTTCTTCGCGTCGAACGTCAGCGGCGGCTTCAATCCCGGGATTGCCTTGATCGCCGCGGGCGGGTTGGTCGTCCAGCCGCGCAGGTCCGTGGGCGGGCAGAGGGCGACGACCGCAGCCACGCGGCTGCCGTGGCGCAGCAACTCGTCCTTGGCGTTGAGGTCTCCATCATCGCCGGTCGTGCCGAGCATCAGCGACAGGTGGCCGCCCGCGCTGGCGCCGAAGACCCCCAACCGCTCCGGATCGATGCCGAAGTTCTTGGCCTTCATCCGGATGAACCGAACGCTGCGGCGCACGTCCTCGATCGCCTCCGGAACGGTGTATCGGGGCGCACTGCCGTGCCGCACGATGAACATCGTGAAGCCCTTGTCGAGATAAGGCTTGCAGAGGGCCGGCCAGACCTTCGCGTCCACCCAGTTCGAGTACCAGCCGCCACTCTGAATCCACAGGAGGCCGGCGCCGCTGGGTTTCGCGGGCCTGATGACGTCGAACGTCAAGGCCATGCCATCCTTGTGGCCGTAGACCACATCGGTCTCGGGTTTGATTGCGTCGGCGGCGTGGGACCACGGCGACGTCCAGCCGACCAGGCACAGCAGAGCAAGCAAGCGAAAGTTCATCGCGTTTCTCCCCCCAGGCGATTTCCGTCAGCGGACCGGGCCTGGTACTTGTTTTCGGCATGGATCAACGTTGCCCGGTTCGAGGCGACCCCCTGTGAACCATACCCATATTACGCCGGCAAGAAAGAGGAGTACCCTCGCCACCGCCCGGCTTGTCCGGGCGGAGCGCTGTTTGACAACCAGAGAGAGGCGACGATCCCTTCGCCGCCGCCCGGCTTGTCCGGG
>JBBSDR010001177.1:0-3207 GCA_038240465.1 Gemmatales bacterium | reverse complement strand
ATCGCGTTCGGCATCTTGCGGCTTGTCCGGCGGCAGCGAGTCGGTCCCCTTGAAGTCCGTCTCGGGACCGGGAGCATCGTCGTTGGGTTCGCGCAGTTCGAGGACCGGGTTCTTCTCCAGTTCCGCCTGCAAGCGTTCCATCAGCGACATGCTGGGCAGCTGCAGAATTTCCATGGACTGGATCATCCGCGGCGCCAGGATTTGCACCTGGGACTGCTTCTGATAGGTCCCCATTTCCATTCGCATGGCCTGTTCCCCTACTGTCGCTCGGAAACGATTTCCCTGCTTCGCCGCTTGCGGCTTGGCGGAAAAGACCGCTAAGCCGCAAGCGGTGAACCGCTCCTAAAGCACTCGTCGCCCCTCCAGGGCATCCGCAAGCATCTGATTGTTGGCGAACTCCAGGACCGATCCCGAGGGCAACCCGCGAGCCAGTTTCGTGACGCGCACTCCGGTCGAAGCCAGCAGGCTGCTGAGGTAAAGCGCCGTCCCATCTCCTTCGAGCGTCGGATTGGTTGCCATGATTACTTCCTTGACTGCCCCCGCCTTCACACGCCGCATCAGCCGATCGATCGTCAACTGCTCGGGTCCAAGATTGTCCAGCGGAGCGATCCGGCCGTGCAGAACGTGGTAGAGACCTCGATAACTGCTGCTCCGTTCGAGCGCGGACAGGTCGCGCGGTTGTTCGACGACACAGATGAGTGAGGCGTCACGTCTTGGATCGGAGCATAGCTCGCATACCAGATGCTCGGTCAAGTTGCAGCACTGATCGCAGCGGCGGATCTTTTCCTTGACGTCGCGCAGGGCCTCGGCCAGCGCGAGAACCTCCGCCCGGGGAGCGGCGAGCAGAAAATGCGTCAGCCGTTCCGCCGTCTTGGGGCCAATCCCTGGCAGCTTGTTCAGTTCCGCGATCAGCCTTCCGATCACCCCGGCCGCCTCACCGCTCACGCGCTTCTCCCTTGAACTCACATCATCCGGGGAAGGTCCATGCCCATCCCTGCCGGCAATCCCAGACCCGCGAACATCTTTGCGTATTCTTCCGCGACCTGCTGGCGAATCTTCTGCAACGCCTGGTTAGTCGCGGCCTTGATCAGGTCCTCGAGCAGTTCGCGATCGCCGGCCACCAGCGCTGTTTCGAGCAGCTGACAACTCAGCACCTCCATCCGCCCATTCACACGAACCTTGACGACGCCGCCGCCAGACTCGCCCTCGGCCGTGATCTGGCCGAGGTTCTGCTGGAACTTCTGCATCTCTTCCTGCATACGCGGCATATTGCCAAGCAAGCTGGCGAGCTGTCCCAGTTTTCCGAACATCGCGTCACGCCTCCTCTGCCTCGACCGTTTCCTCGGAAGTCACCGGCTCCTTGACCGAATCGGGCGGAATCGAGGAAACCGCGCCGAACCCTTCCTCCACTCGAACCACTTGCGCCCCAAGGACTTCGATGGCACGCTTGATCAGCGGCACCGTCTCCGCTTCTTCGCGCAACCGCCGCACCTTCGCGAGGCCATTCTCGGCTTCGACCGGAACGGTCCGGACGGGAGCTGGCTGCTGTCCCGGTGCGTCTTTCAGTCCTGCCTCGACCCGAACTTTCCAGTTCTGTTCCGTGATCTTGCCCAGGTCCGCTTCGAGCCGCACCACCCGCTCGGGAACAGAACAGAACTCACGCTCCGAATTATACGCTACTGGAAACCGGAATACCAGAGTGTTTGGTCCGAAAATTGCAGGGATTCCGCACTTTGCAAGCTGGCTCGCAAGCAGATGAGGCAAGCTGGATAAGACCTGGGGCCAGACCTGGGCGAGGTTGGCAGCATTGAGAGTCAGTGCAGATTTGTGTTCACCGTTGGGCGGGGCCTCGGTCAACTTTTTTTTTATGCCCTCGGGTGGCGCGACAGGCCGCCCGCTCTGAGGAGCCGGAGCGTGGCCACCCTGGCTGACGAGTTGGGCCAGTTGGCTGACGGCAGTCAAATCTTCAAGCCGGCTCAGACGAACCAGCGCCATTTCGACTAGCATGCGGCCATTGCTGGTGCCGCGCAATCGCATGCGTGCGCCGTTCAGCACTTCCAGGCCGGCGAGAATGGTGTCCAGCGATAGGGCCTTCGCCTGTTGCAGCAGCGCCTCGCGCTGCCGGGCCGGGACGCTCAGGTCTTTCGCTTCGGCGCCGGCGACATGCGCCACCATCAAATCGCGCCAGTAGCCCATCAACTGATCGAGCAATTCGCCCGGTTGCAGCGTCCTCTGGGCCAGGTCCGCGAGCAGTTCGACTGCTCGTTTGGCGTCGCGCGCCAGCACGGCGGTGGCCAACTCCGCGACGCGGTCGTCGCCGGCCGTGCCGAGAAGCGTGTGGACCTGGTCCGCTGTCACACGATCGCTGCCGAACGCGAGCAGCTGATCGAGCAGTGACTGGGCGTCGCGCATCGAGCCGCCGGCCCGGCGCGCCACCATCTCGAGTGCTTCGTCGTCGGCCTGCATGCCCTCGCGCTGGACGATATCGCGGAGTCGATCGACGATTTGCGCGACGCCGATGCCGGCAAAGTCGAAACGCTGGCAGCGCGAAAGGATCGTCACCGGGATCTTCTGCACTTCCGTGGTCGCGAAGATGAACTTGACGTGGGGCGGCGGCTCTTCCAGCGTTTTCAGCAGCGCGTTGAACGCCGCCGTCGTCAGCATGTGGACCTCGTCAATGACGTAGATCTTGTAGCGGCCCTGGCTGGGACGATACTGCACATTGCTGCGGATTTCGCGCACTTTCTCGACGCCATTGTTGCTGGCGCCGTCGATTTCCAGCACATCGACGTCCTCGCCGGACGTGATGCTCTTGCACATTGTGCATTCATTGCAGGGCGTGACCGTCGGTCCTTTCTCGCAGTTGAGGCACTTGGCGAGGATGCGCGCGGTCGAGGTCTTGCCGACGCCGCGAGCGCCGGTGAAGAGATAGGCGTGCGCGACGCGATTGCTCTTGAGAGCGTTTTCGAGGGCGCGAGCGACGTGTTCCTGGCCGACGAGTTGGGCGAACGCCTGGGGCCGATAGCGGCGCGCCAGCACGGTGTAGCCTTCCGCCGCGGCAGGTGCTTCTTCGATGACAGGAGGAGAGGATTTCTGCTTGGCCATGATCCTTGGCTCGCTGCAGTGGGAAACCGATGGCACAGCCCCGGTTAGCCGCGACGCGGAGTCTTCGGAGCGGAGCGCGCCCAGCGATATCGCGCATTTGGT
>JBBSDR010001176.1:0-3208 GCA_038240465.1 Gemmatales bacterium | reverse complement strand
GGATCGCCGTTCCGCCGGCAAATTTGCCGTGAACGCCCCGGCTCGTCCGAGAGCCTTCCTCCTCCCAGGTCTTGAAGTAGACGACACCCCCGGAAGCGCGTGAGGGGCGGCTCGAACCATCGGGCCGCCCCTTCTTCGTGACAGTGTGCGGGTAGGCGAGCGGGGCGTGTAAACGCTCCGGTTTTCGCCCTCACCGGGACGTTTACACGCCCCGCTCGCCTGGCGAACGTTCCGGAAAGAGCGGACCGCCGATGCCTTTCCCGTGGCCCTGGAAGCCCTTTCGCCGCTGAGAACTGTAGCGCGCCAGGGCCTCCTCGATCACCGGCATGGCAGCGGCGGCGGGCTGCAGTTCGTCTACCTCGACCGCCTTGCCCTCCAGCGTCTTGTAGTCCTGGAAGAAGCGCCGCAGCATGGTCAGGCGGTGAACCGGCAACTCGCTCGCCTCGGCGAAGTTGGTGTATTCCGGGTCATCCACCGCGACGGCCAGCACCTTGTGGTCCTTCTTGCCGCAGTCCACCATGGTCATCAAGCCGATGGCCCGCGCCTTGACCAGCGTCAGCGGCGCCACCGCCTCCTGACACAGAACGAGTACGTCGAGTGGGTCGTCGTCCTCGGCCAGGGTCTGGGGGATGAAGCCGTAGTTGGCGGGATAGTAGACGGCCGAGTAGAGGATGCGGTCCAGCCGCAACATGCCCGTCTCCTTGTCCAGCTCGTACTTGACACTCGATCCCATGGGGATCTCGACCACTGCGGTAAACCGGCCGGGCAAACCCTCTCCCGGCGTCACGTCATGCCATGCGTGCATAGCGATCCACCTCCACTGTCGCCACTCTTCCGATCGTTCTCAGGAATGATACCGATGACCGCACGCTTTTCCTCTCACCTGTCGCTCCAACCGAGAGAGAGGACAACTTTTCAGGCGACGGCGTCCCCGGTGTTCGTGTATGATAGGTACACCCGCCGAGCTTGAAACCCACCATGAGTCGTCCGTGCCGGCCCATCGACAATATCGAGAAACATTCGCGAAGAAGGGGCAGGGCCATGCGTGTTCTCCATCTCCATTCGTTGCTGATCGCGGCCGTTCTCTCGACGCCTGGCTTGTCAGCCGCTGCTTCTGACTCTACCGGCATCGAGTTTTTCGAGACGCGAGTTCGTCCGGTCCTGGCCGAACACTGCTACAAGTGCCACTCGACACAGACGAAATCGCCCAGGGGAGGCCTGCTGCTCGACAGCCGCGATGGACTCCGCAAAGGCGGCGACACCGGGCCGGCCATCGTCCCCGGCAAGCCGGAGTCCAGCCTGCTCCTCAAGGCCATGCGCCACACCGACGAGACGCTGCGGATGCCGCCCAAGGAGAAACTGCCGGCGGCCATCGTTGGCGACATCGAGAAGTGGATTGCCATCGGCGCTCCCGATCCGCGAACGACCCCCACCACGACAAAAGGGATTGATCTGACAGCCGCCCGCAAGCACTGGGCGTTTCAGCCGATCAACTCTCCTCTCATTCCGGCAATCGGCAATCGACAATCGACAATCGACAATCCAATCGACGCCTTCATCGTTGCCCGTCTCGAAAGAGAAGGACTCTCCCCATCGCCGCCCGCCGACCGGCGCACGTTGATTCGCCGGGCGACTCTCGACCTCATCGGCCTGCCGCCCGCACCGGAAGAGGTGGACGCCTTCCTGGCGGACCGTTCGCCGGATGCCACGGCGAAGGTCGTCGATCGGCTGCTGGCCTCACCGCACTACGGGGAACGCTGGGGCCGTCACTGGCTCGATGTCGCCCGTTACGCCGACACCAAGGACGGTGTGCTGATGTACGGCGACGATCGCGTTCGGCCCTACGCCTACACTTACCGCGACTATGTGATCCGGGCATTCAACGAGGACCTGCCCTTCGACCGCTTCATCCACGAGCAACTCGCGGCCGATCTGATCGAGCCGAAGGTTGAACCGTGGCGGCTGGGGGCGATGGGGTTCCTCACGCTCGGCCGGCAATTCGACAACAACGTCCACGACATCCTCGACGACCGCATCGACACCGTGTCGCGCGGCCTGCTCGGCATGACGGTGAGTTGCGCCCGCTGTCACGATCACAAGTACGATCCCATCCCGACGGCCGACTACTACTCCCTCTATGGCGTCTTCGCCAGCAGTGAGGCGCCGATCGAGTTGCCCCTCATCGAAAGGCTGGACGGCAAGGCTGCCTATGCCGCGTTCGAGAAGCAGGCAGCCCCGAAACGCGCGGAGTTGCAGAGGTTTCTCGACAACCAGTACACGATGCTTCTCGAAAACGCCCGCCAGCGCGCCGGCGATTATCTCGTCCATGTCGCCACGACGACGCCGGACCCGCTGGAGACGGCCATCTTCTTCCTGTCGCTGGCGCCGACCGATTTGCGGCCGCAGATCGTCGCGCGCTGGCGGCGAACCATCGACCAGCACGCGCGCGAGGACGATCCCGTATGGCGGCCCTGGCACGACCTGATGCAGATCGCCGACGCGGATTTCGCGAGTCAGGTCGAAGCGATCCGCGTGAAGTGGCGCGCCCTGCCGGCCGGCGTCGAGCGCGGCCAACTGAACCCGCTCGTGCGGGCGGCCCTCGACAAGGCGAAACTCGCGAGCCGTGCCGACGTGGCCCGCGCATATGGCGATCTCCTGCGCGGCGTTTACGAGGGGACGAAGAAAGCCGCGGTTGAGGCGAGTCCGGACGTGAAGGCCCGGCAGCAGTTGCTCGCGATTCTCACTGCCGCCGACAGTCCGGCTTACTTCCCGAAGAGCCGGACGCGCGAGTACATGTCGCGTCAGGAAAAGGATGGCTTCGGCGCCAAGTTGCAGGAGTTGGACCGGATGGCGGTGGCAGCGGCCCAGGCGCCGCCGCGCGCGATGGTCCTGTTCGACAACGAACAACTGCACGACCCGCGCGTGTTCGTCCGCGGCAACCCGGCCCAGTTGGGCGAGCCTGTGCCGCGCCAGTTCCTGAGCATTGTGACCAGCGCACAGCGGAAGCCTTTCGCCCACGGCAGCGGCCGGCTCGATCTGGCCCATGCGATCACCGCGCCGGACAATCCGCTCACCAGCCGCGTCCTCGTCAACCGCGTCTGGATGCACCACTTTGGCGAGCCGATGGTGGCCAGCCCCGGCGATTTCGGTTTGCGCACAAGTCCGCCCGCGCATCCCGAGTTGCTCGATTATCTCGCCACGCGCTTCG
>JBBSDR010001175.1:0-3210 GCA_038240465.1 Gemmatales bacterium | reverse complement strand
GACTCCTGACCCCTGACTCCTGACCCCTACCCACTTCCGCTCGTGAGGCGGCGATGATAGAATCATACGGATCGGGAGTGCAATACTTCCCCCTGCTGTCGTGAGTGGCCTTATGCAAGATCCCTTTGCCTGGTCGATTCCGTTTGGCCGGCTGTTCGGCATCACCATCCGCATCCACGTTCTGTTTCCCTTCGTCGCCATCGCTCTGATTCTGCGCACCGCCTTCAACAAGGACGCCCTGCCCGGCGACTGGATCGACGCCAGTATCGTCATGGGGTTGATCTTCTTCTCGGTGCTGCTGCACGAATTCGGCCACTGCTTCGCGGCCCGTTCGGTCAATGGCGACGCCTCGGAAGTGCTGTTGTGGCCGCTCGGCGGTCTGGCCAACGTCGAGGTGCCGCACACGCCGCGCGCCAACCTGATCGTCGCGGCCGGTGGTCCCGCCGTCAACTTCGTCCTCGCACTCCTGAGTGCTCTTATCCTCTGGCTGGCCTTCAACGTGCAGCCCAACTGGAGCCTGCGCGGCTACGATCCCCGCTACCTCGACGGCAATAATCCCGTTGTCGTCGTCACGACCTGGGCCGGCGAGGCGCTGCGCGAGTCGCCCTACAGCCTGCCGGTGCTGCTCCGCCACCTCTTCTGGGGCAACTACGTCCTCTTCCTGCTCAACGTGGTCCTGATCGGCTTTCCACTCGATGGCGGCCGCATCTTCCAGAGCATTCTGTGGAAGTACATCGGCTATCGCCGGGCGACCCTGGCCGCGATCTATGCCGGCTTCGTCACCATGTTCGCCGTCGGCCTGTTCGCGATCATCGACAAGGACGTCCTCTTCCTGTGCCTGGCGCTGTTCATCTACGCCTCGTGCAAGCAGCAATGGATCCTTCTGGAGACCGGCGGCGAGGAATCGCTGTTTGGCTACGACTTCTCGCAGGGCTACACCAGTCTGGAGCGCGACGACACGCCGGCGCCGCCGCCCAAGCCGAAACAGAGTTGGTGGCAGCGCTGGCGGCAACGCCGGGCCGAACGCAAGGCGCGCGAGGAAGCCGAACGCCGCGAGGCCGACGAAACCCGGCTCGATGAACTGCTCGACAAGGTCGCGCGCCAGGGCATCAACTCGCTGACCGACGAGGAACGCCGCTTCATGCAGCGGGTCAGCGATCGCTATCGCAATAGAAATAGTGGATGAGTCAAACCCGCCCCGAGCGCAAGCGCGGGGACAGAGGAAACCCCAGAGGAACCCGTCGCTTGCGCTCCGGGCTGGACCTGCCATGATTGAACCACGCACCCTGAAGGGCTTTCGCGATTACACGCCCGAGTTGATGATCCCGCGCGAGGCGATGCTGGAGAAGGCACGCCGGGTCTATCGCTCCTATGGTTACGCGCCGATCGACACGCCGGCACTGGAATACGCCGAGATCCTCGTCGGCAAGGGCGGCGACGAATCGGATCGGCTCATCTATCGCTTTCAGGACCACGGCGGCCGCGACGTGGCGCTGCGCTTCGACCTGACTGTCCCCTTCGCGCGCTTTGCCGCCGAACACATCGGCAAACTCGGCACGCCCTTCAAGCGCTATCACATGGGTCCGGTCTGGCGCGGCGAGAACACGGCCCACGGACGCTATCGCGAGTTCTGGCAGTGCGACTTCGACACCATCGGCACCACATCGAATGCCTCCGATATCGAGGTCGTGCTGGTCGTACACGATCTGATGCGGGCCATCGGCTTCGAGCGCTTCCAGGTCCGCATCAACAATCGGCTGGTGCTGAATGGCTTGCTGGAATCGCTTGGGCTGGCGGAGAAGAGCGTGCCGCTGCTGCGCGCCCTGGATAAGCTGGACAAGGCTGGTCCGGATAAGGTCATCGCCGAGATGATCGCCGCGGCGGGGACGACTTCTGAGCAGGCCGCGCAGGTCCTCAAGTTGGCGACAATGGCGGGATCCAGCAACGAGATTCTGGATCGACTGCAAGCCGAGTTCGGCAGCAACGACAGGGCGGCCGAGGGCATTCGCCGGCTGCGCGAACTGGTCGAGGTGACACGGGCGGTGGGATTGCCCGAGAGCGAGGTTCGGCTCGATCTGTCCATCGCTCGCGGCCTCGATTACTACACCGGCACAATCTACGAGACCTTCCTTGAAGACTTGCCCGGCATCGGCAGCGTCCTCTCCGGCGGGCGCTACGATAACCTGGCGGGGCTGTTCACGAAGCAGACGCTTCCCGGCGTCGGTGCCTCGCTGGGGGTGGATCGGTTGCTGACGGCGATGGAGGAACTGAAGATGCTGGGGACCGCGACGACGCCGGCGCCGGTGTTCGTGGTACAGTTCGTTGCCGGCCGGCTGGCGGATTATCAGCGCGTGGCGAGCCGGCTGCGGGCCGCGGGCATCGGCGTCGAAGTGTATCCCGAGGAGAAGAGACTCGGCCAGCAGTTGAAGTACGCCGAGAGTCGCGGCTTCCGCCTGGCCCTGATTGCCGGGTCGGACGAACTCGCGGCGGGACAGTGGCAGATCAAGGACATGGCGGCGCGGGAGAAGTTGACAGTTTCCGATGCGGACGTCGTCGAGGCGGTCCAGAAGGCATTGGCCAGGCCATAAGAACAGCTCTCCTGACGCTGACTTTCGTGGGATGGCTCTGCGGGGGTGATCCATGGACCGGAGCAATCATTACGAGGCGGCCTTCGAGGCGTGGCTGCAACAACAGCGGTTGTGCTACGTCGCCGTCGATGAAACGCGCCGCTCCATGCTCGGCGATCGCCTCGTCAAGAGCCTCGATTTCATCGTGCATGGCCCCTGCAGCGCTCGCCTTGTCGTCGATGTCAAGGGCCGGCGCTTTCCCTCCGGGCCGCCAGGCAAACGCCGCCGGGTCTGGGAAAGCTGGTCCACACAGGAAGACGTCGATTGTCTGGCGCGCTGGGCGGCGCGCTTCGGTCCGGGCTATCAGGCGCTGCTCGTCTTTGCCTATCATGTGCTGCCCGAAGTCGAGATGCCGGACGACACCGAGGACCTGTTCGTGTGGCGCGGCCGGCGCTACCTGCTCCGGGCCGTCGATATCGACGACTATCGCCGGCATCTTCGCATCCGCAGTCCGAAATGGGGTACCGTCTGGGTGCCGGGCGCCATCTTTCGCGACCTGGTCCAGCCCGTGCAGCACTTCACGCACGGGTTGCCTGTCATTCCTGAGGAGTGCCCCTTCTAAAATGAATGATGAATGATGAAT
>JBBSDR010001174.1:0-3215 GCA_038240465.1 Gemmatales bacterium | reverse complement strand
GGTCCTTCTCCATCTCCACGGTGACGGGCAGGCCACGGAAGAAGTCCACGAGGGACAGCCCAAACAGCCTGTGCCACGGTCTCGGCTCGCTCATCTCCCCTCCGGACGATTCCCCGCTGGCGCTTTATTATATCGGCACAGCCAATACTCTGAGGCGTGGCGGGCGGAACTTGATGCGGCAGACGATTATCATTCCTTGCCGAGAAAAAGGTCCAGCACGAAGCAGCCGCGAACATGCGGCCCTGGTCCTCGGAGATGTTCGAGGATGGCTGCGTCGGTGCCGCCCGCGTCTTCGAGAGCATCGGCCAGGACAGCGAGGCGGTCGGGGTCAAGAGTGCCTTCAGGCAGGTGACGGTCTTCGTAGGCGGTCTGAGCGAGTTGGCCGATCCTACCGGCGCTCCACGCCAGCCAGGACGGATCAAGGCTGATGGGCCGGAACGGATTGCCGAAGAGGTCACGGAACACAAAAACGAGTTTCTCACACTCAATAATCGAAGTGTTAGCTGCCTCATGAAGGTCGTCACCCTCAAGTTCGTCAGACTTTTCTTCTCTGAGTAGGTAATCGAAGAAATTTCCAAGTGAACTCACTGCCGCATCCGCAGACCGAAACGCATTGACGTTGAGAACGGCATGGAGAGCGGTATTCGCTGCCCATCCGGAGGAGTACCCCCCTCTCGCCCCAAGTTGGGATCGAAATTCGCGTAATTCGCGCGAGTCGCTGAGTCCGTCTGCATATCGTTCGCCGACTTCAATTTCCTGCGGTGATGATTCACTGGCGATAACCTGCCAAATCCGGCGACAGCAGGCACAGGCAAACAACCGCAACTTCCGGTCGCTCGCTCTGCCATAGAGAAAACGCAGCAACAACGCTGGATCAGCACTTTCCAGCCATTGTCGCTCTGTCATGGAGGCTCCTCAGTCGTTTCGCCCTTCCAAGGCGCACAAACTCGGGTGAGTGGACCGCAGCCATCACCCTGCGTGACGCTCTGCAAGGCAAAGCAACGGTAGAATGCCTGGAATTCAATCGCTGGGCAGCACCCTCGCTTCCTTGGTGAGCGAAGCAGACCGAGGCGAAGAAAGCGGTCGTGGGAATGAGCCGAGGTCAACTCAGCCGGACAACCCGAGTTTCGTCCGTACTTGTTTCCGCACGCGCTCCATGTAGCGCAGGGCCGATTGCGTCTGCCGGGTGGTCGCATTGGTCCCCGGATAGCGATACTCCACGGCAAAATGGCTGAGCGATTCCGAACCTCGCTTCAGTGAGTTGAGGGTCGCGTCATGAGGTAGGAGCAGCAACAGCAGTTCCAGCAGATTGTGAGTCCGCAGCACCGCCAAGCCAAGCTCCTGAAGCAGCGCCTTCAGGTACTTCTCCGCCGATTGTTGACAAAGGAAACAAACGAGGTCCTTATGGGGAGGGTCTATTCGCGCGTTCTTCCTGGCGCTGACTCGATCGGCTTCGGCCTTTCGGACCCACTGGGCGGTCATTCTTTTCATAGAGGAGCTTCCCCGTCGCGATTACTTCTCGCAAGAACCAGTCCTCATCGTCCAGTCCCCGCTGGAGATGCTTCGGCGTTCGCACGATCAGGTCCAAAGGAAAAGGATGGTCGAAAGCCAGGCTGATCTGGATTGACTTATCAATCTCATTCCGGGCTGGTATCACGACGAGGATATCCACGTCGCTTTCCTCGTGGGGAGTCCCCTTGGCGTAGGAGCCAAACAGGATGATCTTCTCCGGCTCGAAACGTTCGGCGATCCGACGCGCGAACCGCCGAATTGCCGCCATCGGGATATTCGGGGAATGATACCGGCGCGCCGGAGGAGCAGAAACCGGCGGCGATCGTTTCTTCTTCATGCAGTCATTTTATCTCTCTTCCTTCCAGCGGGAAACGAAAAGAACTCCATGCGTGCTTCTCTCGCCTGCTGATCCTCAAGTCGAAGGAACTGGTAGAATGCCTGGAATTCAAGCGATGCCCGGCGCCGGTTGAGGACGGATCATGCCCTCGTGGATGGACGACGAACTCGATGACAGACGCCGACGCGACCTCTACCGCGGCCGGCGTCGTCTGGCGTCGGCGCAGGGGCCGTGCGTGGAGATCAACGGCCGCGAATACCTCAACTTCTCCTCCAACGATTACCTCGGACTCGCCGCTGATCCACGCCTCGCTCGCGCTGCCGCCCGCGCGGCCAAGCGCTACGGTTGCGGCACCGGGGCCTCGCCTCTTGTCTCGGGTCATCTGCCGCCTCTGCGAGCGCTCGAACGCGCTCTCTCTGAGTGGGAAGGGACAGAAGCGGCGCTCGTCTTCAGCAGCGGTTTCGCGGCCAATCTCGCGCTCATCAGCAGCGTGGCGAGCCGCGCGGACGCGATCTTCTCCGATGCGCTGAACCACGCCAGCCTGATTGACGGCTGCCGCTTGTCGGGCGCTCGCATCTGTGTTTATCGCCATCGCGACGTCAATCACCTGGCCGACCTGCTAAAGCGCGAAGGGAGCGGCGCGCGGCGCAAGCTGATCGTCAGCGACAGCGTCTTCAGCATGGATGGCGACCTGGCGCCGCTGCCGGAACTTTACGACCTGGCCCGACGACACGATGCGATCCTGCTGCTCGATGAGGCCCACGCGACCGGCATCCTTGGAGCGAATAGCCGGGGTGCTGCCGAACTGTTCCCGCCACCGGGCGACCTCGATCCCGACAGCGTCATTCGCACCGGCACGCTGAGCAAGGCCCTCGGAGCGCAGGGCGGATTCGTCAGCGGCTCACGCACGCTGATTCGCTGGCTCGTCAATGTCGCCCGGCCGTACATCTTCTCGACCGCTCTCGCTCCGCCCATTGCCGCCGCTGCCCGATGTGCTGTCGCCCTGGTACAAGCGGAACCGTGGCGACGGCAGCATGTATTGGCCTTGGCGGTGCGGCTGGGTGGCCAGGTTCCGATTGTGCCTGTCGTCGTCGGCGCGGCAGGGGAAGCGATGCGGCTTTCAAGGCGATTGCGGCGGCGCGGCCTGCTCGTGCCGGCGATTCGTCCGCCGTCGGTGCCGCCCGGGACGGCGCGACTGCGGATTTCCCTGTCGGCGGGACATAAGATAGAGGATGTCGAGCAATTGCTCCGCGCGCTCGAAGAGGAAGAAGCGCGCGCGCCACATGCTCGCGGCAAAACCAAAGTAACTCGCAAGGCCAACGATCCCCCGTTAAACCAAACCAACAGGGGCGTCACCCGGACAAAG
>JBBSDR010001173.1:0-3215 GCA_038240465.1 Gemmatales bacterium | reverse complement strand
TTCAGCTTCCACTCCAGGCGGCCTCGCGGTCCGGGGCCGTAGCGGCGGCAATACCAGCCGGTGAGCCTCCTGGGGCGGCGGAACCGGCGGAACGTCTGCCCGCATGAGCAGGTCGCACGCCAGCGAGTCGCCGCCGGCATGGCGGCGTGGCCGCACCGCTGCGGTCGGGCACCGACCTCGACGACCTTGGCCTTCCACACGGCACAATGTCCGAGGCCAGGACCGACGAGAGCGTGGGCGAGTTCATGCCTGAGCGTGTCCTCGACAGCCGCCGGCGTCGGGTCGCCGGCCACGAAAAACCGGCTCACCGAGACCCGCCGGCGGCGGTGGTCGCAGAGGCCCAGACGCCGCTTCGCGTTGTCCCAGCCGAACGTCCAGCCGTCGAGCTTGTAGAAGGCCAGCAGTCGGCCCGCGAAGTTCTCGATCTCGCGGGGATCAGTGCTGTGCAGACGCAGGGCATCAGCGACCGCGTTCATCGCCCGCCTCCTCCAGTTCCGCAACCATGATGAGGTCGTAGTCCTCCAGAAGCATCGACACGTCGCCCGAGACCTCCAACAAAAGGTCCTGGCCCAGCACGCCGACCAGCCGCACGCCCACGTTGCCCAGCCCGTACCGCGTGCCGGTCAGGCGGCGGGCCAGGTTCTTCTCGAAGGCGTCCTGGTCGCGGTTCGGCAGCTCGTGCCAGGGGATCGCGACGACGCTGGTAACACGCTCCCGGCCGTCCTGGCTCATGGACCGCAACTGGTCCCGGTCGTGTGGTTTCTCGATGATCTTCATTGCGGTTCTCCCTTCTCGTCCCCGAACTCCTCGCCGCCCTCCAGCATCCGCTTGATCGCCTCCCTGCCGGCGATCGGCAGGGACAGTCGCCGGGCCGCCCGCCGCTGACTTGCGGCCTTCTTGCCATAGCCGAAGTCTCCGCTCGCCCGTTGTGCGGCGACGGCCTTGCTCGCCACGCTCCCGGCGGGCTGGGGGCCGTGGACCAGCAGGCCGAACGACGGCCCGTTCCGCATGGCGTGGCTGTCGTCGTGGTCCAACTCCAAGCCGAGGCTCGCGGCCTCGGCCTCGCTGAACAGGACCCTGGCCGACCGCAACTTGTGCAACTCGATGAGGTCGTCGTGGCGGCCTCCCTCGCTCGCGGTAAGCACGAAGTTGGGCGGCATGCAGTCGAGCCGACGGACCCAGAAGGGAAGGCTCTTCGTGTATGCGTAGGCGAGCAGGTCGGGCCGCCGGCGGCACTCGGCGAGCCAGGAGTCGAAGTAGTCCTGGCAGAAGAAATCACCGCCGACGTGCAGGCGGCAGACGACCTTGTACGTCGTCCCTTGGACGGTCAGCCCGTCGAAGGGGGTTTCGGGGGTAGGCAGGCTGGCGAGGATCAGGGACGCCATGTCGTTGACCTTGCCGGCATCCGTCCGCTCGCGGGCGGCGTAGGCCCTGAGCGTGTCGAAGTTGTGCCAGCGGATGGCCCGGACGTTCGGGTATCGGGCTTCTTCCGAAGCGGAGAAGCACCGGAACTCGACCTCCGGGCCGTCCTCGACGCGGTACATGCCGGGGTAATATTTCACGATGTTCAGCGCCAACTTCTGTTGTCCGGTACGAACGCTGCGGATCGAGGTGGAGAAGAACCGCTACCGGCAGCGGACGCCAGCCATGGCAGCGGGGCTGACCAACCCTATCTGGTCTATTTCGGAGTGATTATGTAGACCATCTGCCGTGCAACGTAGATAGGACAGCACCGGGAAGTATGGTCCAACCGTTACTTCTCCAGCTTCGGCGGCGCCTTCTTGATCTCCTTGCCATCCTTGTCGATCGCGCCCGCCGCGACGAGATGCATCCGTTTCGGGTCAATGTATTTCTTCGCCACCTCCTGCACATCGTCGATCGTCACGGCGGCGACGCCCTTGCGATAGTCGTCCAGGAAGTTGAACCCCAACCCGTGCCGTTCAACCAACAGGAGTTGCCCCGCGATCCCGCCGCTGGTCGTCGTCTGGAACGGCAGGCTGCCGAGCAGATATTGCTTGGCGTCCTCGACCTCGTCCCTGGTCGCCTTCTCGTCGCGGATGCGGTTCAGCTCTTCGAGGAACTCCTTCTTGACGCGCTCGAAGTTCCCCGGATTCGTGCCGATATAGCACGAGAGGACGCCGGGCTCGATGTCGGCAGTCCCAGAGATGTTCGCGTTGACTGTGTACGCCAGCCCCTCGCGGTCGCGCAGGCGTGCTGACAGCCGGTCGGTGAAACCCGGACCCGTGCCGAGGACGTAGTCCATCACCAGCAACTTGTAGTAGTCCGGATTCTTCCGCGTCACCCCGACATGCCCCATGTGAAACTGTAACTGGGCCGCGTCCGGCATGGTGATGATCTTCTGCGTGAACTCCTTCGGCTTCTCCACCGCTGGCGTCTCGACCTTCGGCAGGTCGGCCTTCTTCCAGCGCGCGGTGAGTTTGGTGATCTCCTCAATCACGCCCCTGGAGATGAAATCGCCGACCACGGCGACAGTGAGGTTGTTCGGTACGAACACCTGCTTGTGGAACGCAACGCAGTCCTCACGCATGAGCTTGCCGGCGGTCGCTCGCGTCCCTGTCCCCGGCCTCCCATTCGGGTGCTTGCCGTAGACAGCGGAGAAGAACTCACGCCTTGCCTTTGACGAGGGCTGCGACTCGGCCTCTTCAATGGCGGAGAGCTGCCGCTGCTTGTTGCGCTCGAACGCTTCCCCGGGAAAAATCGGCTGGCTCAGGCACTCAAAAAGCAGCCGCAGGGCCAACGAGCGGTCACCGGACAGCACCTTCACCGAGCCGCCGCCGGAACTCAGCCCCAGTGTGCCGCCCACATCTTCGATGAGCTCGGCAATCTTCGGGCCGGTTGTCGTCTCCGTACCCTCGTCGAGCAAACCGCCCGTGAGCGATGCCACCCCGAGTTTGTCGTCCGGCTCGTATTCCGACACCTTGCGCAGCGATACCTGCGCCGTCACGATCGGCAGCCGATGATCTTCAAACAGCAGCAGCACGAGGCCGTTGGGCAATACGACGCGCTGGGCTTCCTTCAGTGAGAAGCCCCCCGTTTTGCCCTCCGCTCGCGCCGCGCGTGCAAACTCGCGCGGCCCGCGGCCCGGCGACAGATGCACACCCTGTCCACCCTTCGGCGGCACCGACCAGACCGTGACCCGCTTCTCCGGATCGAAATAATCCTTCGCCACCCGTTGCACGTCCTTCGCTGTCACC
>JBBSDR010001172.1:0-3216 GCA_038240465.1 Gemmatales bacterium | reverse complement strand
GCACCACGGCAAAAGCAGGCGAGCCGCCTGCACTGCGGTCTCTCAACGATAAACATCGTGACAAGGAGGTCAAACGATGTCTACTCTTTCCCCGCGCCGAGAAGCATTTCCGGGCTTGTCTCCCTGGTCCCTGCTGCTCGTCCTGGCCGTTCTGGGCGTCTGCGTCCTCGGCTTCGTCTGGTTCAGCTCCACTTCGGCGCTGGTCGATGAGAAGTATCACTTCCCGCAAATCTCATCGTTCCGCGAGGGGGTCTGGGAACTGGACCCCAAGCTGACGAACATTCCCGGCTACCATGCTGTCATGACGGCCGCCAGTTGGCTGACCGGGGCCGACTCCCTGAACAGCCTGCGCCTGGCGTCGCTGATCCTCAGCCTGCTGGGACTGCCGATCGTCTTTCTGGTCGTTCGCAAGCTCGATCCGCGCTGGGCCACGATCGTCACCGCTCAGTATTTCTTCTTCCCATTCCTGCTGCCGTATGAGTTCCTGCTTTACACCGATCCGCTGGCGCTCGAGTGTACCATGCTGTCGCTGCTGCTGGCCCTGGACGATTGCCTGTGGGGTTCGGCCCTGGTGTCCATTGTGGGCGTCCTGGTCCGCCAACCGCAAATCGTCTGGATGACGCTCGTCTTTGTGCTGCCTTACGTCCGCAAGCATGGGTTGCGTCTGGAATGGGCGGCGATCGTGGAGCATCTGCGCCGCAGCTGGCTGTTCCTGGCTGGATTCGCGGGGTTTGCGGTCTTTCTCGTCGTCAATCAGGGCGTGGCCCTGGGCGATCGCTCCGCTCATCCGGACGGCGGCTTTCACCTGGGGAACATCCTCTTCGGACTGTTCCTGTGCGCCGTCGTCCTGTTGCCGCTGCACGTCGCCAACCTGCCGCGCATCGTCGCACTGATCCGCGCCCGGCCGTGGTGGCTGCTGATCGTCGCGGCGGCCTTTGTCCTGTGCTGGTTTCAGTGCCGCTTCGACCATCCCTACAACACGGACAAATGGTATCTGCGCAATCGTCTCCTGCGGGCGACGATGAACCTTCTCTGGGTGCGTGCCGGGTTCTGCGCTGTGGTGGCGCTGGCGATCCTGTCACTGGCCGTGACGGAATTGAAGGAGACGAGTTTCTCGCTGCTGTATCCCTTCGCCGCTCTGAACCTGGCGCCCTCCTGGCTGGTCGATGTTCGCTATGTGATGCCGGCAATGGTGCTGTTGCTGCTGTTGCGGGTGCGGCATTCGTGGCGGCTGGAATGCGCGCTCCTGGCCTGGTTCGTCCCGCTGTCTCTCTTCATCCTCGACAGTATGGCCAACAATCGCTTCTTTCCGTGAGGCCCGTCAAGAAGGGAACTGCCGGGCCAGACGCTCGTAATCCTGCGGCGTGTCCAGATCGACGAGGATCCCCGGCAACGCCAGCGGCACCTCGAGCGTCTCGTCCGCGTGCTGGCGCAGGTAGACGTTCAGCCCCAGTCCCGCCGGCAATGCGCGGATGCCGGCAACGTGTTTCCAGGCAATCAGAGCGGGATGGCCGCGCCGGCCCTCGAACGTCGGAATGAAGATCGTCCCCTCTCGATGTAGGGCGCTCGCAGTGTGAAGTTCCTCGACGACCCTGGCGTCCAGGCAGGGATGATCGGCAGGACACAGCAGCAATAGATCGTCGTCGCGCATGTCGCGATACTCCTCGATCCAGCGCAACCCCGCCTCGACGGTGGCCCTCATGTCCGGTGTCTCCGCCGCCAGTTGACAGACGGCGGCGCCCGCTTGCTTTGCCAGCGGCACCAGTTCGGGGACATGAGGACCGACGACGACGACAACTCTGCCGATGCCGCCCTGGTGCAGCGTATCGATGACATGCTCCAGCACGGTGCGCTCTCCCAGGGGCAGGCTGAGTTTGGGCCGGCCCATGCGCGTACTCTTCCCCGCCGCGGGAATCAGGGCGACGATCATGCGACGGTCCCCGCTCGAATCGAACCGCGTGGGCGCGGTGTCGGAGTGCCGGTGTTGCGGCAGGCGATCAATTCGGCCACGATACTGATGGCAATTTCCATGACCGTGCGCGAGCCGATGTCAAACCCGAGCGGCGCGTGGACCCGGTTCAGCGTCTCCTCGGAGATACCGCGCGCGAGCAGGTCCTCGTAGATGAGGCGAATCTTGCGCTTGCTGCCGATCATGCCGACGTAAGCGGCCGGCGTCGGAGCGAGATGATAGAGCGCCTCCTCGTCGTGACTGTGGCCGCGCGTCACGATCAGGGCGTATACCGACGGGCCAATCTCGCGCTTGCGAATCAACTCCTTGAGTGACACACCGATGTCACCCGTCAGGAGGCGCATGGCCGACGGGAAACGCTGGCGGCTGGCGTACAGTTCGCGGTCATCGACGATCCAGATCTCGAAGTCAATCGTCGATGCCAGTTGTGCGACGGCCTGGCCGACATGACCGCCGCCGACGATCAGCAAGGTGATGCGCGGCAGCGTCGGCAGATAGGCGACGCCCTGTTTAACGCCGGCCGACGGCCGCTGGCTCAGGGGCGGCAGATTGCCGGTAACGGCTTCGGGTATCGCTCCCTCCGCAAGCTGGGCGGCCAGTGTGCCGGAGGCATCGAAGAGATAGCGCGCGCCGTCCGCGAGAACAATCGCCTCGGTACAACCCTGGCCGCTTTCGACAAGATGATGGAGCCGGCGATAGTAAACGCCAGCACTCGTAGCCGCCGAGACGAGAACGGGATCGGCGAGAACGCTCATGCGGCCGCCGCAGATGAGGCCATCGTCCCAGCCGTAGTTGTCGTCGAGGGAGAAGGTGAGGACTTGAGCCTTGCCGCCGTTGTTGAGGACATGCAGCGCTCGCTGCTTGACCTCCGCCTCGACGCAGCCGCCGCCCAGGGTGCCGGCCTGGCTGCCATCGGCAAAGACGAGCATGGCGGCGCCGGCCTTTTGCGGCGTCGATCCGCGCGTCTCGACCAGGGCGCAATAAACAAGGTCGCGCCGCTGGTCCAGGGCCGCTGTCAGTTCGGTCAATAGCTCTCGCATGGTGCCTCCCGACGTTCCGCGAAGGGTCCCCGCGCTATTATTATAAACTTTGCTCCTCTGTTCCTCGTCAGGACTCGCACTCCGGCGAGCGGCACGGCGTAAGCGTGCCGGTTTGTCCGTGGCACCGGCACGGCGTAAGCGTGCCGGTTTGTCCGTTGCACCGGCACGGCGTAAGCGTGCCGGTTTGTCCGTTGCACCGGCACGGCG
>JBBSDR010001171.1:0-3216 GCA_038240465.1 Gemmatales bacterium | reverse complement strand
GGTGCAGAGCTTGAAAATCGTCACGGAAAGCGCCTGTCGCCGATTCTTCCGCTTCGCCTTTGAGTGGACGCAGCGGACCGGACGGAAGCTGGTCCACTGCGTCCACAAGGCGAACATCCTCAAGATGGCCGATGGTCTGTTCCTCGAATCGTTTCGCGCCACGGCGCGCGATTTCCCGGAGATCCAGACGCGCGAGATCATCGTCGATAACTGCTGCATGCAAATGGTGTCCAGGCCGCAGCAGTTCGACGTCCTGGTGATGGGGAACCTCTACGGCGACATTGTATCTGACCTGGGAGCGGGCATCGTCGGCGGTATCAGCACGACGCACGGCATCAACGTCGGCGAGGACATCCATGTTTACGAAGCGTTTCACGGCGGCACGCAGGAGGAGATTGGCGCAGATCGCGCCAATCCGCTGCCCTTGCTGCTGCCGGCGCTGGACCTGCTCGAAGGGGCCGGCGAAGGCGCGACGGCGCAGCGCATCCTGACGGCGATTGGCCGGATGCTGAGCGAGAAGAAGAACCTGACGCCGGACCGGGGCGGCCCGGGCCGCACGTCAGTCATGGCGGACGCGATCATCGCCGCCCTTCCGCCGATGTAGGCTGCTGAAAAGCCTGGGAACGGGGCGAGGGGAGAAAGATCAGGCTCAGCTATCAGCCCCGCAGTCCCCAGGCAGAAGGGAAAGTGGAATGTCCACGTCGCGCTTCTTGCTTGCACCCTGCCGCGGAGTGCTTACAATTGAAGGAGTGCAGTTTCCGTCCCACCCGCCTGACCTCCCACCTTGTTGCGCTTACAGGATCGCGGCATGATGCGTTTTCTCCCGGCTGTCCTTCTCTCTCTTGTTGCCGGCAGCCTCGCTGGCGCGCAGACTGTCGAGTTCAATCGCGACGTTCGGCCGATTCTTTCGGATCACTGTTTCCAGTGTCATGGCCCGGATCGCGCCAAGCGCAAGGGCGGTTTCCGTCTTGACCTCGAAGAAGAAGCTCGGAAAGCGATCGTTCCCGGCAAACCCGCGGCGAGTGAGCTGCACCAGCGCGTGAGCGCGACGGAAGACAGCGAGCGGATGCCGCCCGCGCGCTTTGCCCGGCCTCTCTCGACAGGCCAGATCGACACCCTTCGGCGCTGGATCGAGCAGGGCGCGAAGTGGCAGAAGCACTGGGCATTCCTCCCCCCGCGCCGTTCTCCTATCCCGGCAATCGACAATCGACAATCAACAATCAACAATCCGATCGATTCGTTCGTCAGCGCGAAACGGCAAGCGGCGGGGCTGACCGGCTCTCCCGAGGCGGAGAAGACGACGCTGATTCGCCGCGTGACGCTCGATCTCACGGGACTGCCGCCGACCCTCGCCGAGGTCGATGCGTTTCTCGCGGATAGCTTGCCGGACGCTTACGAGAAGGTCGTCGATCGCCTGCTGGCCTCACCGCGCTATGGCGAGCACATGGTCCTCGACTGGCTCGACGCCGCGCGCTACGCCGACTCGAATGGCTATCAGCAGGATCGCACGCGCACAAGCTGGCCCTGGCGCGATGGGGTCATCCGGGCCATGAACGCCAACATGCCGTTCGACCAGTTCACCATCGAGCAACTGGCGGGCGACCTGGTGCCGAACGCCACGCCGGAACAGAAGATCGCGACCGGCTTCAATCGCAATCACCCGCTGAATGGCGAGGGCGGACGTGTCGCGGAGGAGTCGCGGATCGATTATGTGATCGATCGCGTCAACACGACGGCGACGACCTGGCTCGGGCTGACGGTCGCCTGCGCCCAGTGCCACGATCACAAGTACGATCCGATCGCGCAGAAGGAGTTCTACCAGCTTTTCGCCTACTTCAACAACGTGCCGGAGAGCGGCGCTGTGGATCGCGGCGGCAATGCAGCGCCGGTGCTGAGCCTGGCGACGGTCGAGCAGAACCGGCGTCTGGCAAGCAAGCAGAAGGAGATCGCTCAACTGGAGCGCGACGTCAAGATTGTCGGCCCGCATCGCCGCAGCCCGGTCGAGCGATTGGCCGAGGCAAAGAAGGAACTGGCCGCGCTCAACAACAGCATCGTTCAGGTGATGGTGATGGAGGACAGGGACCCGCCGCGCGAGTCGCACCTCCTCATCCGCGGCGTCTGGGACAAGCCCGGCGACAAGGTGAGTCCGGGAGTACCGGCGGCGCTGACTGCGAAGCCACAGGCAACGAAGAATCGACTGGAGCTGGCGCGCTGGCTGGTCGATCCTGCGAATCCGCTGACGGCGCGAGTGACTGTCAATCGACACTGGCAGACGTTCTTCGGCGTCGGCCTGGTGAAGACGAGTGAGGATTTCGGCACGCAGGGTGAACTGCCGTCGCATCCCGAACTGCTCGACTGGCTGGCCGTCCAGTTCATGCAGAGCGGCTGGGACATGAAGCGTCTGCATCGTCTGATTGTGACCAGCGCGACCTATCGGCAATCATCGAAGGTAACGCCCCCGTTGCGCGAGCGCGATCCGGACAATCGCCTGCTGGCGCGCGGCCCGCGTCATCGTCTGTCCTCGCTGGCGCTGCGCGATCAGGCGCTGGCCGTCAGCGGCTTGCTGGTCGAACGAGAGGGCGGCGCTCCGGTCAAGCCATACCAGCCAGGCGGCATCTGGGAGGAGTTCAGCTTCAATCAGATCAAGTATGTCCAGGATCACGGCGCCGACCTCTACCGCCGCAGCGTCTACACGTTTTGGCGTCGCAGCGTCGCGCCAACGGCGCTTTTTGACACCGCGAGCCGGCAGACATGCACGGTGCGGCAGACACGGACGAACACTCCCCTGCAAGCGCTGACGCTGTGGAACGACGTCACCTATGTCGAGGCAGCGCGTCTGCTGGCAGAGCGGGCGCTGAACGAGGGCGGCAAGACCGCGGAAGAACGTCTGCGCTGGATGTTCCGTCTTGTGACGGCTCGCCAGCCACGAGCGGAAGAGGAACAGGTGCTGACCCGCGCCCACGAGCGGTTGCGGAAGCACTACCAGGTGAGCCGTCAGGAAGCGATGAAACTGGTGAGCGCCGGCGAGAAGCCACGCGATCCGAAGCTGGACGTCGTTGAGTTGGCGGCGTACAGCGGCATCGCGAGCCTGATGCTGAACCTGGATGAAGTGTTGTGCAAGGAGTGATCCCCGTGGTGCAGGCGTCTCGCCTGCTCTTCTGTCTTGCCGTGGTGCAGGCGTCTCGCCTGCTCTTCTGTCTTGCCGTGGTGCAGGCG
>JBBSDR010001170.1:0-3221 GCA_038240465.1 Gemmatales bacterium | reverse complement strand
GGGGCCGGAGCCGGGGCCGGAGCCGGGGCCGGCTGCGGAATCGGTTCGACGGGGGGCTTGGTCTCGGCGACGGGTTGCGGCGCGGAGGGAGCGGGTTGGATCTCGACAGGAGGCGGGGCCACAGGCGCAAGTTCAGCCTGGAGCATCGGCGCGACTGCCGGTTGCGGGAGCGTCTCCACCACGGCGGGAATGGTCTCCGGGACAGGGGGGGGCGTAAGTTCAGCAGGTTTACCTTCGCGCACGGGAGGCGCGACGGGACGGCGAGTCGGTTCGAGGTTGACGATCTTTTTCGGAACGGGCGGCAGTTTGGCCGCCGCCGGTGTCTTGTTGGGAGTGGCCGGAGGCGCGGAGGCCCCCCGCTGGACCAGTTCGACCACACGGTCGCGCTGCTCTGGATCCAGGGTGCTCAACTGGTTCCTCACGTCGATGCCGTGTCGTTGACACAACTCGAGCAGGTCCTTGCTCTGGATGTTGAGCTGGTTCGCCAGTTGATAGATTCTGATCTTCTCTTGTGCCAAGCGGATAGTCTCCCGTGTGGATGCTCGATCGTGTCACCGCCCGAGTCGAAGCAGACTCTCTATTCTATCCGATTCACGCCGTCCGTGAAAAGGGGAGCCTGAAGAAGTCGTCCCCGGCGCTCACGTCCCCTCGTTCGTTTCTTCAGGCGTCGCGTGGGACGGCGCTCCCGCGGGCTGTTCGACCAGCTCCGGCGTATGTTCCGCGACAGGCTCCGGTTCGGAAGCCGGGGCCAGCGCGTCCGGCTGGGGTTCGGCGAGTTCCTGGGCAGGCGTTTCTTCCGGAGCTGCCTCGACAGGCATCTCAATCTTGTCGGGGAACAGTTGATCGAACGTCGGCCTTGTTTCGATCGTCGGCCCGGTTGGCTTGCCGCCCAGCACCTTGTAGGCCTCGGCGGCTGGATTCGGCCGTGCCATCGCCCGGCCTTCGGAATCGCCGCCGCCACCGCCGCTGCTTCGCGGCGTGCGGGCCTCGTCGCCCATTTCCTCGGCCCTGGCCTCGGCGACTTCGATCATCTCCGCCGCCTGCTCGGCCGTCACGCCGGCAATCTCGGCCAATTCCTCGTCCTCGATGCAGTTGCCGAGGTCGTCGAAGGACAGGAAGCCGTCGAGGATCAACGCCTCGACCGTTTCCGACGTCATGTGCGGCACTTCCATGAACCAGGTTTCCGCCTTGGCAATCGCCTCGTTGTACTCGTCGTGGGTCATGATCTCGATGTCCCAGCCGACGAGCTTGCTGCCGAGGCGAACGTTCTGGCCGCGGCGGCCGATGGCCAGCGACAGCTGATCTTCCTGCACCAGCACGATGGCCCGGCCGAGGCGATGATAGAGGAATACCTCCTCGATCTCGGCTGGCTGCAGGGCGTTCTTGATCAGCACTTGCAGCGATTCGTTGTGGCGAACGATGTCGATGCGCTCGCCGCCGAGGGCCTCAATAATGTTCTTGATCCGGCTGCCGCGAACGCCGACGCAGGCGCCGACGCAGTCCACCTTCGAGTCGATCGACGACACCGCCACCTTGGTGCGATAGCCTGCCTCGCGAGCTATCCCCTTGATCTCGATGGTGTGGTCCTGAATCTCGGGAATCTCCTTGAAGAACAGCTGCCGGACGAATTCCGGGTGGGCGCGCGACAGGATGATCTTGACGCGATGGCCGCTCTTCTTGACGTCGATGATTACCGCATCGACGCGGTCGCCCACATGGTGCGTCTCGCCGGGGATCTGTTCGCCGCGCGGCAGGATCGCTTCGGATTTACTGTTGCCGATGGTGACGGTCGCGGTGCCGTACTCGTAGCGCTGCACGGTCGCCTTGACGAGGTCGCCCTTCTTGGCGGTGTATTCGGTGTAGACGGCGTCGCACTCGACCTCGCGGAACTTCTGAATCATCGACTGCTTGGCGGCCTGGGCGGCGATGCGGCCGAGAACGCCGGGATCGATGTCCTTGTCGCCCTTGCGAGCGGTGATCGCGCCATTGCCGCGATCGATGGACACGATGATGTCCTCGCTGGTTCCCTTTTCGCCGAAATATTTCTCGGTCGCCAGCCGGACGGCCTGTTCGATGATGCCGAAGACCGTTTCGCGCGAGATGTTCTTGTCGCGCTGCATTAGATCGACGAAAGTGAGCAGGGCTTTTCCGTCCATGCGGAACTGCCTCCAGCAACGGTTCCCGGCGAGAAATCCTGTTCGCCTGACCTTCGCAGGGAACCGGATTGTCGTGGTCAGGAAACAAAAAAAGTGGGACACAATCCCACTGGAACGCTCCGGCCGAGGCCGGCAACGCGAACACAGGTGTGGACAGCGAGCCTATCCCCTCCCGAGGAAGGAGGAGCAAGCTCCGTCATCCATCCTGTTCCACCGGATGTATATAGAGTAACGGACGAGAGCGTGAATCGTCAAGGGGTTACTATCCGCGAGCGCTACCAGCCCCGAGCGCGAGCGAGGGGTTTCTCGCTCGCGCTCGGGGCTGGTATTGAGGAGGAGAGGTGTGCAAATGAATCCGGCACTCGAAGTCCAGACGATCGTCTCGATGCCGTTCAACGAGAACTCCTACATCCTCTGGCAATCGGGCGGCAGCGACGCGCTCGTCTTCGATCCGGGCCTGGAACCCGAGATGATCCTCGAGTTCCTCCACGACCGTCAGTTGAGCGTCTCGGCCATCCTGAACACGCATGGCCACGCGGACCACATCGGCGGCAATGCGACCCTGAAACAGGCGTTTCCCCAGGCCCCGCTGCTCATCGGCATCGGCGATCAGTTCATGCTCCGCGACGCCAACGCCAACTTGAGCGCCCCGTTCGGCCTCGCCATTGTGAGTCCCGCGGCGGATCGCACGGTGACGGAAGGCGAGGCCGTCGAGTTCGCGGGGATTCGTCTGGAGGTGCTGGAAGTGCCGGGCCATTCGCCGGGGCATGTCGTGTTCGTCTGGCGCGGTTCGCCCTGCCTGGTGTTCGGCGGCGACGTGCTGTTTCGCGGCAGTATTGGCCGGAGCGACTTTCCCGGCGGCGACGGCGAATTGCTGCTGCGCGGAATTCGCGAAAAGATATTCACTTTGCCGGACAGCACGGTCGTCTACCCCGGACACGCCTACGGCACTTGTCACGCAACCCAATCTTTACCACAATGGGGGGGGGGGGGCCACCGGTTAGGTGGGCGGGTAAATCGTAAAACCCGCCACGTTTCGGCGGGGCCCCTCGCCCCGGTTTGTCC
>JBBSDR010001169.1:0-3226 GCA_038240465.1 Gemmatales bacterium | reverse complement strand
GCTGGTCAAGTCGGCCAACACCGCAATGCCGGACGTCCGCGCCCTGATCAAGGGGACGAATGAGGCCATGCAGGAAGTGAAAAGCCTCACGAAGTCCGTCAACGAGGCCGTTCCGGATGCGCGAAAGCTGCTGAAGGAAGCGAACGAGACGATGCCGGTGGCGCGCGACACGCTCATTGAGATCAAGGTCGCGGCCAAGAACTGGAAGAACGTCGGCGAGCGAACCGACAAGCTGCTGGAGTCGAACGAGCAGCGCATCGCCAACATCATCCAGGAGACCGAGAAGGCCGTCGCCAGCGCCGATCAGGCCCTGAAATCGACCGACAAGGCCATGAACAACCTGTCCGAGACGTTCAACGTCGAGAATCGCAACAACACCACGACCATCCTGCGAAACCTGAACAAGACGACCGAGAGAGGGCCGAGTATCGCGGACGAACTGGAACTGTTTCTGCGCCAGGGCCGCGGCACCATGAAGCGAATCGACGAGACGTTCGACACGCTGAACCGGGCGACCAAGCCCGGCACTCCCGAGACGGCGGGAATGGTGAAGAACCTCGCCGAAGGGCTGGAGCGCTTCAACAAGGCGATGGGCGACGTGAACGAGTTGTTCCGCGTGATCGACCGCAGCGACGGCACCCTGCGGCGGTTCATCGCCGATCCGGGGCTGTACAACCATGCGGACGATGCGGCGTTGATCGTGACGCGGTTGTTGCCGAGACTGGATCGAGCGTTGAAGGACTTCGAGGTGTTCGCGGACAAGCTGGCGCGTCATCCGGAGTCGCTCGGGTTGGGCGGCGTGGTGCGTCCCAACAGCGGTCTCAAGGAACCGCCTCGTTCGCAGTATCCGCACAATCCCTGATGTGTCGTTCGCCTCTTTCTTGCCGCTTGCGGCTTAGCGGACTGCCCGCCAAGCGGCAAGCGGTGACGAGTTCCTAACCCTCCGAACCGGTACGCTCCGTCAAGGGGCGGCGCGGCAGCAGGTTGAGCAGCCCGGCGAGATAGCGAGCCGCGGCCGTACCTTCCGCCAGCGCTGCCGTCTCGTCCTCGGGCCGCCCCGGACGCATTCCTCGCGCCGGTCGCAGCACGCGATCGAGACCCCGCGCCGCCAGCGCATACAACCCCCCTCGCAACACGTCGCCGGCCAGCTTGCCGCTTTGCTCGGCCAGCGTCAGATAACCCGCCAGCAGCAACACGGCGAGCGTCGGCGCCGAACCCGGTGCCGCCTGGCTCATCTCCGTGACCGCATAGGCGAGGGCCGCGCGCTCGGGGCCGGGCAGGTCTGCCAGGGGCCGCAGCTGCAGCAGCCGTTGCAGTTCGGCAATCAGGTCTTGAGGCCAGGATGGCTGGGCTTCGAGGATGGCGGCCTCATCCTGGGAATGGATCCCATAACGCAGGACCAGCGTCGGGCTGCGGTGATCGAGTCCCGCCTCGACCTCGACGCGAAAACGCACTGGCCCGGCCAGCGACGACAGCCGCGTCTTCGGTTCCAGGACACGTCGTTCGCCGCCGGCCAGAGCGGTGTAGTCGCCGCGCACCTCGGCGGCAATGTCCTCCAGTTCGCGCGAAGTGAGCGGACAGTTTTCCGAAGCGCGCAGTTCGCCGAGGCTGTTCGCGGGCGGACGAATGAATCGCAAGGTGAATCCCATGATGAAGCTCCTCTTTCTGCCGCTTGCGGCTTGGCGGCTGTCACCGACCCAGGGTGTAGTACCAGCCATCGAGCGATTCGAGATCGGTCTGCAAGCGCCACAGCAACTGGGCCAGCTCGCGTTCCTCGCGCCCCACCGTGGCCACCTCGCGATGACGCAGGCCGGCGACGAGCGACCAGAGGACCAGCGCCGTCAAGTTGAACGGCCGCGGACCGGCGCCGGCTCGCAGCACCCACTCCGGTTCATCCAGCGAGCGTGCCGTCCGTTCCTTGTCGGTGCGCGGCTTGACCGCGCTGCGGCCGAAACCGAAGCTCGACAGCGGGAAGATCGTCAGTTCCTCCAGGTTTTCCAGCCCCAGCAGGCAACTGCTCGCCTGACGCCGAAGCCAGCCGAGGACGTCGGTATGAAGCCGTTCGCGCGCCTGCTCCTCGGTGCCGTAGCGCGTGTCGAGCTTGCTCAGGACAATGGCCACGGCGCACGGCCGGCCGCGCTGCCGCAGCGCTGCCTGGGCGTAGGCCGCCGAGAGCAGGAAATCGTCGTAGAGCCGCTCCTGGTCCTCCTCGCTGGCCGACGCGGGCGGACACGGCAGCAGCAGCCAGAGGACCTCCGACGCCGCCAGGTCCGTGAGGTAGTCCGCGTACAGTTGCTGCTGCTGAGCCGGCGACTGCGGCAGCGTCCGGGTCAGCACCTGGCCGACCACCTCGCGGATGTGCAGCGCCAGCCGCATCCGGCCCAGGTCGAGCAGTTGATACTCGATCCGTTTGGGATCGACCGTCGAGTGCAGGCCGCGCTCGTGGAGAACGCGATAGGTCTCCCGACTGTCGCGGATCAGCTCGGCCATGCGCCGCGGGTCCTGCACGCCCAGCCGCAGGCCCGACGGCAGATCGATCTGCATCGGCCCGGCATAGAGGGTCTTGAACAGGGCGGTTTTGCCGGCATTCTCGCGGCCGATCACGCCCAGCTTCAGTTGCGGGACCGGGATGGAACGTGAACCGAACAGGCTTTTCAGGATGCTGACGACCATGGCGATCTCTCCGTGATGGTGATTACTTCGACGATGATGGTGTTGATCAGACGTTGCTCTTCTCGAGCAGGTCTCCCAGCCGGCGCGGGGCCGGCCGATCCAGCTTGACGCTCTTCGATGCGGCCTGGGACTTCTCACGCCGCTCCTGCTTTTCCACCCAGCGTGCGTGCCGGGCGAACCGGGCCGCACAGTCGATCAGCGTCAGGATCGGCAGCAATACACAGCCCAGCGTCAGAGCAAGAACGAGCCACAGACGGCCCGGGCAGTCCCAGCTTGCCGGCCAGACGAGGTCGAGCAGTTCGCCCAGTGGCCGCGCCGCCGACTGAATCGTCGAGGGTACTTGCTCGGCCGGCAGGAAGAACAGCACGGCACAGGCCAGCGTCAGGGCGAAGACGCCGAGGTGCAGCAGGCGATGCATCAGCATCAGCAGGGCCTGGCGGACAGCGGGCAAGGGCAGTGATGCCAGCCCGAGAACGACAAACAATCCAGAACCGACGATCGTGAACAGCATGGCGAATTTCCTCAGTGTCTTCGCCGCTTGCGGCTTAGCGAG
>JBBSDR010001168.1:0-3228 GCA_038240465.1 Gemmatales bacterium | reverse complement strand
ATCGATGACCCTCGAAAACATGCTCCTGGAAAAACTCGCTGAATGGCGACCCGATAGCAAACGCTCCATCCTCACTGTTGATGGCGGCGACGGCCAGCCCGTTGCCACCGTCAGCGCCGATCACAACGATATCCTGGCTGCCCGCGTCTGGGAATTGACCCTGGCGCGGAAGGCGCCGGTCGAGGATGTCAAGCGCTGGGCCGACAACGCCTGCGGGCGCGTGACCGGCCTGCTCGAACCGTTGCGGCTGATCGAGGTCGATAGTCTGCACCAGACGGCCCAGCTTCGCAGCCAGGCGCCTGCGCAGCGCGATGAGGCGGTCTTCTACTACGAAGTGCTGCTCCAGAAGACCGGTCAGGCGAACGTCCGCCGTTTCCAGGCTGCGCGCGACGGCAGCAAACGCCGCGAACAGGTGCCTTTTGCCCTGACGCATGAAGTCCTCGCCAAACTCGCAGCCGATCTGCTCGCCTCTGCCTGATTCTTCTTGCTCATCCTTGCCGGCCCGGCCTCTGTTGCCGGGCCGGTTTCGTTTGTCCTCCTCTTCTCGGGACGGTCTTGACCCGTTCTCCTTTCCCGGATTACAAGGCAATCTGGCGCAAGACGCGCCGAGTTGCAATGGGTCAGGAGGATCCGACCGTGCTGATGCCTTGCCGCCCGCCCCTGGCCGCTCGTGAAGCCTGGCTCTGCCGCTGTGCCGCTCTGTTGCTCATTCTCGTGGCTGGCGCAGTGCGCCTCTTTTTCCTCGCCAACCATTGCCGGCTCGACCTGGCCCCGGACGAGGCCCACTACTGGGACTGGTCCCGGCATCTCGACTGGAGCTATTACAGCAAGGGGCCGCTGGTCGCCTGGATCATCCGGGGCAGTTGCGAATTGCTCGGCCCCCTGTCGATCCATCTCACGGGCAACGAGATGCTCGCCGTCCGCACCCCGGCTGTCCTCTTCGGGGGCCTGCTGCTCGTCAGCCTTTATGTCCTGACCGTGCAGACGATCGGCAGCGACAGGCTCGCTCTCGCGGTCTTGGCGTCGGGGCTGAGTGTGCCGGTGATCTCGGCCGGTTCGTCGCTGATGACCATCGACTCACCGTACACCTGCTGCTGGGGCTGGGCGCTGGTGTTCGCTCATCGCGGCATCTTTCGCAGTTCCCTGTGGGCCTGGGTGCTGGCTGGCCTGGTCACCGCGCTGGGGATCCTGGCAAAGTACAACATGGCTCTCTTCGTCCCCTCCGTCGGGGCGTTCCTCCTCACCAATCGGGAACATCGGTCGCTGCTGTGGCGTCCAGGTTTCTGGATCATGAGCCTCGTCGCCACTCTCGGCGTCCTGCCGATCCTGATCTGGAACGTCAACAACGACTGGGTGACCTTCAAACACGTCCACGGGCAGAGTGGAAACGCCAATCCGATTCAGTGGCTCGGACCGCTCCACTATGTTGCCGGCCAGTTCGCGTTGATGCTCGGTGTCTGGTTCGTCATCTGGACCTCGGCCATGGTGATCCATCGGCCCTGGCGCGAGGAGGACGCCCACAAGCGCTACCTCTGGTGGATGTCGCTGCCCATGTTCGCCATCTTCTTCGCGTTCAGCTTCAAAACGGGCGGCGGTGAATTGAACTGGCCGGTGACCGCCTACATCTCCGGCATGATCCTGGCGTCTTCGTGGGCCTTCGCGCAATTGTCTTCCCCGAACCTTGGCCGGCGGCGTCTCTTTCAGTCGAGCCTGGCCGGTGTCGTCGTACTCGGACTGCTGCTGACGACCTTCGTGCATCACAGCAACTGGGTCCGCCCCTTGCTGCTGACTATCTCCGGTCCTGCCAAACTAGAACGCCCTTATCCGCTGCGGCGCTTCGACCCTTCGTGCCGGCTCCGTGGCTGGCGGACATTGGCTCTTGAGGTGGATCGTGTGCGGGAGGCGCTTCGCGCTCGCGGGATCGAGCCGGTCCTGGCGGCCACGAATTGGGCGCTGCCTGGCGAGATCGGCTTTTACTGTCAGGGCCACCCCATCGTGTACAACATCGGCCGGACCCAGGGCGATCGCTTCAGCCAGTATGATTTCTGGTTCCCGAACCCCATCGCCAACCCCGAAGAGTTCAAGGGGAAGACCTTCATCATTGTCGGCGGTGTCTTCGACAGGCTGCAAAGCGGCTTCCGGCGTGTCGACTTCGCCGAGCGAGTAGTGCATTACGAAGACGGCGAACCCGTCTCCGGTTGGGACATCTACATCGGCCATGAGTGTCTGAAACTTCCTGACCCACCCCTCTCGAAGTACTGAAACTGCCACACTCCCCGTAATTCCTCGATCGCAGCATTTCCTCCTTGCTCTTCTAGTGTACAACAGTACAATAAGAAGGGTAAAGGAGGAATACATCATGGACAACACCACGATTGCTCGCAAGCTTCTCGATCGCGCTCTCTCCCTGGAGGAGAACGGCCACAGCCTCTATCGCATCCGGGCCTATCGGCATGCTGCCGGTCTGGTCCTGATGATGCCGGTGGCGATCGACGACCTGGTGCGAGACGGCGGCCGCGAAGCACTCGAAAGCCTGCCGGGAGTGGGAGCGCATCTGGCCTTCACGCTGGAGAAACTGGTCCGAGACGGCGAACTGCGCACGCTCGGGCCGGCACCGGAAGAGACGAATCCCCGCGAAAGAGTGATGTCGCTGCCGGGCGTGGGGACCCGGACGATCGAGCGAATGCAGGAAGCCGGCATCGCGACGCTCGAAGCAGTCGAACGCGCGGACGAATCCGGGACACTCGGGCAGTTTGGCGTGACCGGCAAGCACCTGCGCGGCATACAGACTGCGCTGGCCGCCCGGCGCCGGGAACGGCTCTCGGAGGTGCCGGCCGCGCACGAACCCTCTATCGCCGATCTGCTGGCGGTTGACGAGGACTATCGTGAGTTGGCGGCGAGCCAGGAAGAGCGCAGCGAGGGCAGTCCCGTTCTGACTGTGTGCCGCGATGGCTGGACGCTGCAGGCGACATTCTCGGCCAGCCCTCTCGCGCATCGTCTCGGTCAGGCGCGCGACTGGGTTGTCATTCACTTCACCAATGATGACGAGAGCGGCGAGCGCACGATCGTCACCGAGACTCGTCCGCCCCTTCGAGGTCAGCGTGTGGTGCGCGGGCGCGAATCGGAGTGCCATGTGTGTTGGGCCTCGTGAACTAAGGTTAGCCGCGACGCGAGTCTTCGAGCGGAGCGTGTGGCGCGCTAACGCTGGACGCGCTCCGCTCGAAGACT
>JBBSDR010001167.1:0-3228 GCA_038240465.1 Gemmatales bacterium | reverse complement strand
GATGATACCGCTCGCGGCCGCATAGCGCTCGTCGGCCAGAAAGCTCACGATCTCGCCGGCGACCAGACACAGGGCCAGGCCGACACTCGCGTAAACAGCCAGGATGCGAGTGAAGACCTTGCCGAAGATTTCTGGAGCATCGGGCCGCCGTGCCGCCTCGTACATCATCTGGGCGCTCCAGACCTTGTACAGCGGCTCCTTGCTAAACAGTTTGACGGCCAGGGCGAGCTTGTAGCCGAGGGCATAGGCCCCCAATTCCGCCTCGCTGACGCAGGGCTTCAGGAACAGGCGATCGCCGCTGTTGAGCAGGAAGTAGCCCAGTCCGCCGGGTACGAAAGGAAGCGAGAACCAGCACATCGCCTTGAGTTGCTTGCGGTCGATGCGCAGGCCGCCCTGAGCCAACTCGAGTCCCAGCAGATAGACCGCGAAGGAACCGGACGCCACGACCGAGGCGACGAGCGCGCCCGCGACGCCCCAGCGCAGGACCGTCACGAGAACGATGCACAGGACCACGCGGACCAGAAACTGTCCGGCGTTGACGGCAACGAAGAACAGGGACTTCTGCCGCGCCTGGGCCAGGGCGAGCAGCAGCGCCGTGATCGATTCCAGAAAGACGGCGAGGATGGCCAGTCGCAGCACATCCGGGGGGCCAAGATCGAAGCGCCGGCCGATCGGCTCCGCCGCGAGGGCAGCCAGGACACCACCGCCGCCGAGGAACAGCAGCGTCAGGAACAGAGCGCTACCGACGACAGCCCGCCGTTCGGCATCGTCGCGCGCCTGGTTCTGAAACGAGAACAGCGCTTGCCTCAGGCCCTTGAATAGCAGGCAGAGCAGGACGATTTCACCCAGGCGATTGAGGTAATCGAGTGTGCCGTATTCTCCCGGGCTGAGAGCGCGGACGTACAGGGGCAGGAGGAGGAAGCTGGCCGCGGAGACCAGCACCTCGCCCACCCCATAGACCGCTGCATGTCGCAGGAAGGTAGATTTCGCCATCGTCCTCGGCTCCGCTAAGCCGCAAGCGGCGGGTTCACGCCGGCTGCAACCGATACCCTCGGACGGGAGTCCGCTCCGGCACCCAGGTGTAGCCGAGTTCGCTCTCCGCTCGCTTCTTGGCAATGTGCAGGGCGCACATCTGGAAGGCGGCGAACCAGAGCCAGTTGAAACGGAACAGGTTGTGTCCGCCCGCGCCCATGAATAGCAGCAACACCACCGCCAGCCAGGTAATGCGACCGACGTGGTAGCTGAAGTCCTTCTCCCACCACGGATGCTCGCGATAGACGCGCTCGATCTCGCGCGAGTTCAGCCAGTAGCAAATCACCATCCCCAGAAGGGCGATCACCCCCATGATGCCCATCTCGCTGAGCGTCTGAGCGTAGAGGTTGTGAGCTTGCAATTCGTAACCCGAAGCAACGGCGAACGTGGCCGGGCCAGTGCCGAACACGGGGTTTTTCTGAAACAGGTCCATGCTGGCAACGAGCGATTTCCAGCGGAAGTCGGCCGACGTCTTGGCGTTGGACGGACCGGCGCTCGAATCCCAGATCGTCTCCAATCGCGTCTGCAAATCACCGCGCATGACCAGGAAGCCAATCGGAGCGATGACCGCGTACAGGGCAAACAGCGACCAGCGGTGCCGGGACCGCAGCGTCAGCAGGAAGGTGAGGAAGGCCACGCCGATCCAGGCACGGCGCGAGCCGGTCAGGTAGATGCACGCCAGCGACAGGAGGACATGAACCACAATCATTTGCTTGACCTTCGATTCGCGCGCGGTCAACCAGAAGGGCAGCAAAAAGGGCATGGCATGCAGCAGCGTCGCGGAGAAGGTGTTCGGGTCGCCGTAGCTCGTGTTGATGCCGTTCATGCGAACGAGGTGCATGCGGTACTCAATCCGGCCGCATTGGAACTCATAGAAGGAGTGAAACTGAAACAGAAAGATGCTGACGAAATAAGCGCCCAGTACCATCTTCAACTGCTTCTCGTCGTGAACAGTCGTGATGAGCATGATGAACAGGATGCCGATCTTGTAGTGATCGTCCCAGACGCGCTCGCCCAGGTCGGTGTCGAATGGCGAGAGGAGCCAGCACGCCAGGATGGCGAAGGTAAAGAACAGCAGCATTGAGTTGAGGCGATTCGATACCCAGCGCTTGTTGGGATAGAGCAGCCAGACCAGCATGGTGCAGAGCATGTAGACGCGCTCGATGCGCAGATCGCCCAGGGACGTCCAGTATTCGTAAGGCCGATGGATGAACAACCAGATGTAGCCGCAAAGCATCCAGATCATGACTTTTCCCCCATCGCTGCACACGTCGTGGCCGCCATCCCCCATCCCCGCCGCGCCGCCGGGCCGAGCAGCAGCCCATATCGTTGCGCGAAATCCTCGTACCACGGCCGCATCGCCGACTCGTCCGCCGCCGACAGGTACGACGGCACCAGATCCTTGCGAATCGGCAACAGGTCCCGCGTCCACTCATTGCCCTGTTCCAGGGCCGCCCGACGCAGGACGTCGTTCAGCACACGCCGGCTGACGTGACAGGAAATGTTCTTGACGGCCCAGTCGCGCGGCCGGAATCGCTCCGACTCTTCCACGAACGCTTGCAACTGCCGGGGCAGGCCGCGCCGGTCGAGGAGACGTCCGGTCTGGTCGTTGATAAAGGCCTTCGAGCCGATGCGAGCGTTGCGGAACAGGCCGATGGGCGTATCGGCGAAGAGCGATTCGGTGACGGCGATACAGGCCCCTTCCTGCTTCGAGAAGACGAGGCTGACCCGGCCGCGCGCCAGTCCCGACATCACCTCGGCGCGCGACGGCCGCAACAGCAGCTCGAAACGATCCTGCACGCCAAAGGTCCGGGCCTCGGCCATCAGGTCTTTCTCATTGCGTCCACCCAGGGGAACGCCCATCAGCAGGACGCGGTAGGAACGCGGCAGTTTGCGCAGCGCCTCGAAAAGCAGCCAGTGTCGTTTGACCGGGTCGAAGTGGGCGAGCATGACCAGGTCGAACTCTTTCGCCGTCGCCAGATGAACCGTGAAATCATCGGGATCGACCCAACTCGACGCCAGCAGCGGTACGGGGACCAGGTTCGGCGACAGCGCGCGGAGCAATTCGGCGTCGTCGAAGTTGCCGAGCAGGGTATAGAGAGGACCGGGCCAGAGTTTCGCCATCAGCAGCGTTTCGACGTGCGGCGGCGGCGAGGTCGAAGGCCCCAGGACGACGTCGTAGCGGCGAGCGATGTC
>JBBSDR010001166.1:0-3228 GCA_038240465.1 Gemmatales bacterium | reverse complement strand
TATGTGTGTTACCAATCAAAGTCAGCTCAAGTGATCATTAGAGAATAATTCTGTCGGTTTCAGCGTGAACGGATACGAGTCGCGGTGAGGTCGCCCTTGCCGCCGCGCTTGGCGAGGCCGAAGTCGGTTACCCGTGGTTGGCCGTGTTCATCGAAGAGGACGTTGGCGGGCTTCAGGTCGCGGTGGACGATGCCCTGATCGTGGGCCGCCTGCACAGCGCCGGCCAGCATTCCGATCAACTCCGCCGCTGCCTTGGGGGCAAGCCGTGCGTTCTCCTTGAGCCGGTCGGAAAGGCTGCCACCGGGAAGATACTCCATCGCAAGGAAGGGGCGCCCTTCATGTTCGCCATACTCGAACACCTGCACCACATGCGCGTGTTTCACGGCGGCGACCGCTTCGGCTTCGGCCAGGAAGCGAATCAAATCCTTCGACCCGGCCCGTTGCTCTCCCAGCACCATCTTCAGCGCGACGATCCGATTGAGCTTCACCTGCCGGGCTTTGAAGACAACACCCATGCCGCCCTCGCCGAGCGGTTCGAGCAACTCGTATCCGGGGACTGCGCCCACTTTGATCTCTGTGCCCGCCAAGCGTGGCGCATCCGGCCCAGTAGCCTCGTCATCGACGGCGGGAGCGGCTTCCGATGAGGGTGCTTGCCGGATTTGACTCGATTGATTGCCGCCGGCCGGGAGATTTGCCTCGCGGTTCGGCTCGGCGGTGGGCATTCGTCGCCTCCATTGGTGTTTGAACGAGATGACTTCAAATAATGATACACCCGATCATCGACGGATCAACTGTCTTTTGTTCGCGAAGTCGCATGAGGTCGGCATAATTCGGTGAGAAGGCATAAGGGGGTCAGGCCCCGAGCCACTTCAAGCGCCGATGAATGTGGCCAGGGCCTAATCCTTTTGACCCCCTGATCGAGCCTTCGGGAGTTCTCCTGCGGGCTGCTATGAAAGGGTTCGGTGCTAACCTCTTTTCGCAAGATGGGAGAAAAGCCGTGACGAAACCCCAACCTCGCTACAGCAAAGAAGAGCATGCCCGCCGTGGCACAGCCCTTTACGAACAGCAGGTGCGCCCCCAGGTGGAGGCCGGCAATCACGGCCGGATCGTGGCCCTCGACGTGGACACGGGAGCCTTTGAGGTGGCGCACGATACCTTGACCGCCTCCCAGCGCTTGTTAGCCCGTCACCCCGATGCCCAGATCTGGTGCGTCCGTATCGGCCACCCGGCCGTCCATCGCTTCGGCCCCCGTGTGCGGGCGGTGCGGCCATGATGACCGGTACGATCAACGCGGACTTGGAGCCGTTGCTCCGGCTGACGGTCCAAGATGCCGGTGGTCAGCCGCATGACCTGGAAGCGGTCATCGACACCGGCTTCAACGGCTTCCTAACCCTGCCGCCCCCGCTCATCGCCGCGCTGGGGCTGCCGTGGCTGTGCCGTCAGCAAGGGCAGTTGGCGGACGGCAGCGTGGTGGCCTTTGACGTCTATGTGGCGACAGGGGACTGGCATGGCCAGCCGCGCAGCGTGGAAGTCGAGGCTGCCGACGCGCAGCCGCTTCTCGGCATGGCCTTGATGCAGGACTCGGAGTTGCAAATCCAGGTTGGACCGGGTGGTTCCGTGACCATCGCGTGACCACCTTGAGGGCGCCAGGTCAAGGAAGGCGGGCCGGCATGGCGGGCTTTCGACGGATCGCCGAAACGGTGTCGTTGCACCTGGAGGGACTGCGCGAAGACGGACTGCCTATCCCTGATCCCGCGGCCGAATGCGAATATATAGAAATCTGATTTCACCCAGTTGCGATTGCCGAACCAGCCGATGAAGTTGACCGGGACGGCTGGCAAATGAGGCGACCCATCACTTCAACAGGCTCGCCGGCACGGGTGTCTCAGCGGTCCTGGGCGGCGAGATGCCGAGGAAGTGAGCGAGAATCGCCGCGGCCGCCAGGGGCGTGACGGCTTCGTGGTTGACGCCGGCCCGCACACCCGGACCCCAGACGAATAGCGGGACGTGCCGATCGTAGTCGTGGGCCGCTCCGTGAGTCGTGCCAAGCCGGAACGGCGACCAGAACATGCAGTAGGGCTTGAGGATCACCACCAGGTCGCCGCTGCGCTCGGGATGAAAGGAACGGCGCACAAGTGCGCCCAGGATGTCGCCCTTGTCCAGCCCCGCGAGCAACGCCGTCCGCGTGTAGACGGCCTGCACATCGGCTTGTTCCTCCAGCCAGCCCGCCAGCGTCTTCTCGACTTCCTTCTGGCTCAGCCCGCGCGCTTTCAGCCAGGTTCGGCTCAGATAGATGTCGTGATTGGTCAGCGCCTCGGCACAACCCGCGGGACTCGTGCCGTATGTGCGCTGGAGGAAATCGTCTGCCCGGCGGAGAAAGGCCTTCGGATCGACGCGCGAACCCTCCTTGCCCTGGAGCCGGGCGGCCTCCGGCGTCGGACAGACGCCATGATCGGCGGACAGCACCACGGCGTACTGTCCCTTGCCCACCTGAGCATCGAGGAAGAGCATCAAGTCCATCAGGTCGCGGTCGGTCCGCAGTGTCGCGTCGAGGACCTCATGCGAGTCCGGACCCCAGCAGTGGCCGATCAGGTCGTTCGACGAGAAACTGATCGTCAGCAGATCGGGAATGTCGTCCTGTCCGAGCCGCTCGGCGACGATGGCCTTCTTCGCCAGTTCCAGCAGCAGGGTGTTGCCGAAGGGGGAGTTGGCCACGCCGTAGTAGTAATCTTCGCCGAGTTTCTCGGCAAAGGGATGTGGGAAGGTGAACCCCTGATTGACGCCCCGGCCCTCGCCCTCCATCTCATCGGGTCCGGTGTGCAAATCGTAATCGAGATCGTCGCGCAGCCGATGCCACTCCTTGCCCAGCCAGCGGTCGGCCGGCCTGGCCCTGTTGAACTCCTCGACCCAGGAATGGAGCCCGCCGCGATAGTAAGTCGAGGTGACGAACAGGCCGGTCTTCGGCTCCATCCAGTAACAGGCATCGGGCCGCTGTCCACCGGGCAGAATGGCCGAGCGATCCTTCAGCGACAGGGCCACCACCTTGCCCTTGCCGCTTGTGGCATCCTTGAGGGCGTCGGCCACCGTCGGCGTCAGGAGGAGATGAGGACTGCCGCTGCCGGAGGGCTTCTTTGTGGGGTCCTTGACCGGCACGAGGGGGATGGTGCGTGCGTCGCTCGACTGGGCCGCGATCTGCGACACGCCGGTGTTGCGGTCGTACCAGTCGTT
>JBBSDR010001165.1:0-3234 GCA_038240465.1 Gemmatales bacterium | reverse complement strand
GGGGCCAGTTGTGTTAGACTGAGCATAAGAAAGCTCCTGGAGCGAAATGTGTTGTGATAAACTCATTTTACCAGGGGCTTTCTGCTTGACAAATCCCTTAACCGGATGCGTATGGGCGTGTGAACGCCCCGGTGGAACGACCGAACCGGGGCGTGTGAACGCCCCGCTCGCCAGGACAGGTCACGATTGGGCGTTGTCCTTGAACAGCGGCAGCGGCTCGAACTTGCCGTCGAGGACGAGCTTGCTGTCGCAGCCGAGCCACTTGTCGAGGATGGCCGCGTAAACCCGGCGGAAATCCATGTTCCAGCGCAGGTCGCCGGCGTCCAGTTCCGTCAGGCTCGGATGCTTGCCGATCAGCCCGCCCTTGACTGCCGGACCGGCCACGAACAGACACGAACCGGAACCGTGGTCCGTTCCCTTGCTGCTGTTCTCGACGACGCGCCGGCCAAACTCGGAAAACGTCATCGCCACGACGCGCTTGTCCTGTCCGCCCGCTTGCAGGGTCTGGAACATGTAGAAGATCGCGTCGGCCACCTCTCCAATCAGCTTCTTGTGGTCCTCCGCCTGGTTGGCGTGCGTGTCGAAACCATCGATCATGACATAGAAGACGCGTGTGCCGAAGCCCGACTGAATCAGCCGGGCAATCAACTGCAGCCGTTCGACGAGGGTGTTCTGATCGTAGAAGCGCTGGCCATCGGCGCTGTTGAAGGCGTTCGCCTGGCCGCGATTGCGCTTGAGTAGTTCCTCGAGCTTGTCGAGCGTCGTGTACGTCTCGGTCTGCCTTTTCTGCACGAACGACAGCAGACTGTCCTGTGGACTCTGGCCCGTTCTTGTCAGCTCGTCGATCAGCTTGCGGCGCGCCTTCTTCTCGGCCGGATCGCTGGTGCCGAGTTCGAGGCGATAGGGCTGGCGCTGGTTGATGCTGACGACGCCGCCCGCGCCGCCGACGAGGGCCGTCGGCAAACGCCGCGCGCCGATATTCATGACCGGCACATCGCCGCCTTTTTGCAGGGAGGAGGCGCTGCGGCCGATCCAGCCATCCTTCTTGCTGCGCTTCGGATCGGCCATCTGCCAGATGTCCATCGACTCGAAGTGCGAGCGGTCGGGATTGGGATAGCCGACACCCTGGACGATGGCGACCTGACCCTTCTCGACCATCTGCCCGAGGTTGCGCATGGCGGGATGCAGACCGATGGCGTCGGTGACCTTGACGACCTGGTCCTTGGTTATTTTCAGAGTCGGACGGGCCTTTTGATAGGCATCGTCGCCGTGGGGGATGACAGTATTGAGTCCATCGTTGCCGCCGGCCATCTCGATGAGTACGAGGACGGTGTCCTTACCGGCAGGTGCGGCGTGAGCGGTCTGCGCAACGAACTCCGGCACGAGCGAACCGAGCGCCAGCAGCGACGACCCCTGAAGAGTGCGCGCCAGAAAATCTCGACGATGCATGATGGATCTCCTTTCAATTGATGATTGACGATTGATGATTGATGATTGAAACCCTCTTCAATCATCAATCATCAATCATCAATTGGTTAGCCCAGTTGGTATTCCGGCATGGTCATGATCATGTGAGCGACTTCGCGGGCGCGGCGTTCGAGGTCCGCCCCCTTGGGATTGCCCTTTTTGACGAAGGCGACGAGGTCCATCTTCGCCACGGGGCTGACGTCGCCTTGCAGCAGGGCGTCGAGCAACACGCGGACAATGGCGTCCGGCGTCGTTGCCTTCTCCGTGCGCAGAATCGCGTTGACGTCGAGGTTGGCCGGGGGCGGAGGCGACGGCGGTTCGACGGGTTCCACCCTCGGCGGGACTGGTTTGCCATCCGCCTTGGCCTTCGCCTCCTCGGCGGCACGGCGAGCTTGCTCGGCAGCCAGTTCGGCCTCGGCTCGCTGGGCCTCGACTTCCTCGAGTTCCGGGAATCGGCCTCGGCGTCTCTCCTGGACCGGCTTGAGCGTCCCGGCCGCGACGGCCTGGGCGAAGTTGTGCCGGGCCAGGATGGTCGAGGTGTTGAGCCAACTCGTGCCGCCCGGCCAGCCCTTGACGTTGGGCGGCGCGAACAACGCCTGACCCATTTCCTCCAGTTTCGGCACCAGCGACGTTTGCGGAATCTCTCGGCTCGTCAGGCTCCAGATGCTGCCGATGGCCAGATCGACTGGACTCTTGATCTTCTGCCGATAGGCGTGCGCCGAGAAAAAATGCCGCGAGCCGAGCATCTGGCGGACGAGGGCCTTGATGTCGCAGTCGCTCTTGCGGAAGGCGTCGGTCAGCGGAGCGAGGAACTTCGCGGACGGCACCTGCGCGTCGCTGACGTAGAATCGATACAGCTTGCGCGTCACGAACAGGATGCAGGCCGGCTTTGCGACGCACAGACGAACGATGTCCTCGCCGTTGAACTTGCCCGTCTTGCCGAAGACGGTCTTGTCGCCGTCGTCGTGCAGGTCGGCCTCGAAGGTGAACTGGCCCTCGTCGTCGGCCTGCCAGCCGGTGAAGGCGCGGGCGGCCTGGCGGATGTCCTGTTCGGTGTAGTTGCCGACGCCGAGCGCGAACAGTTCCATCAGTTCGCGGGCATAGTTCTCGTTGGCCTTGCCCTTGACGTTGCCATTGGAGTCGAGCCAGATGAGCATGGCGGGGTCCTTGCTCACCGCTTGCAGGAATGGCTCGAATTTGCCGAGGGCGTGCTGGCGCAGAGTCAGGTTCTGCTTGAACATCAACTGCGTACTGGCGACCTTGTTGATGCTGGTCGCGAAGTGATCGTGCCAGAACAGCGTCAGTTTCTCGCGCAGCGGATGCAGGCTGTGCAGCATGGTGTAGAGCCACCAGCCGCGCAGTTGATTGGCGTTGCCCTGCCCGGCGATCAGTTCGCCGGTGGACGTCAGGAAGGTGAGACGCTTCTCGATGCCGGCTTCACCTGAGAGGAGACGATCGAGCGTGGCGGCGAGTCCCTGCTTGACGGCCTGGCGCAGTTCGGGCAGGTTGGCGCCGAAGGTGGCTCGGCGATACAGATGGCCGGCCGCCTTGAGGTCGAAGGGTTGTTTGGTGTCGGGCTGCCAGGGTTTCCAGGCTTCGACGGGGTCGAGATTCTCGAGCGGAACGAGCGCAGTCTCGGCCATGAGTGGTTCCTTGATCGGGAGAAGAACGAAAAAAGCATCCACCGCATCCTGCGGCTGTCAGGAACTGATTTCCTTGATTATGATCGACTTGAGAGCGATGGCAAGGGAAAAACCACCCGAGGCG
>JBBSDR010001164.1:0-3239 GCA_038240465.1 Gemmatales bacterium | reverse complement strand
GTCGTGGGCGACATACGGCGGGTTGCTGACGATGAAGTCGAACTGCTGGCCGGGCGTCAGCGGACTGAACAGGTCGCCTTCCAGAAAGGTGATTCGATCGCCGAGATTGTGTTTGCTGGCGTTGCGGCCGGCGACCGCCAGTGCCTCGGGGCTGAGATCGATGGCCGTCGCCGTCGCCGTCTTGTGCTGCTTGAGGAGAGCGAGGATCAGACAGCCGCTGCCGGTGCCGACGTCGAGCAGGGCCGGCGCTGCCATGCCTTTCGCCAGCCGCAGACACTCGCCCACAATCTCCTCGGTTTCCGGCCGCGGAATCAGCACCGCCCGGCTGACTTCAAGGTCGAGCAGAAAGAACTCCTTGTGGCCGGTGAGATAGGCTACGGGACAGCCATCGGCGCGTTCCTTGACCAGCTCGCGATAGCGCGTCCGGGCCACCTCCGGAGGCTCCTCCTCGCAGCGCGCGATCAGGTCGATACGGTTCCAGCCGAGAGCGTGAGCGAGGAGCAGGTCGGCGTCGAGACCGGCTTTCTCGACGCCCTTTTTCGCCAGGAACTGCGTCGTCCATTCGCGCAGCCGCTTGATGGTCCACACCTCTGCGATTGTCGATTGAAGATTGATGATTTTCGATTTCTCGCCCTGGTTTTCGTCTCCTGGATTCATCGGCGCCACCTCATCGCTTTCGACAATCGTCAATCCAAAATCATCAATCATCAATTATTGCTGTCCGAGCCTTTGCTTGCGGTCGTGATCGCGCAGCGCTTGCACGACCGGCGCCAGCGCGCCGGCGATGATGACGTCGAGCTGGTAGACCGTCAAGTTGATGCGGTGATCGGTGAAGCGGTTCTGCGGGAAGTTGTAGGTGCGGATGCGTTCGCTGCGGTCGCCGGAACCGATCAGGCCGCGCCGCTGTTCCGCGCGCTCCTTGTGCAGCCGCTGCTGCTGCGACTCGTACACCCGGCTGCGCAGGATACGCATGGCCCGATCGTAGTTCTTGTGCTGGCTGCGCTCGTCCTGGCACTTGATCTCGACCTGCTCGGACGTCCCCTTCTTGTACCACAGCCGGACGGCGCTCTCGGTCTTGTTGACGTGCTGACCGCCCGCGCCGCCGGCACGCATGGTTTCCCACTCGATGTCGGCGTCCTTGATGTCGATCTGGACGTCGTCCGGCTCGGGCAGCACAGCGACGGTCGCGGCTGAAGTGTGAATGCGGCCCTGCGTCTCGGTCGCCGGCACGCGCTGGACGCGATGGCCGCCGCTCTCGTAGCGCAACTGCTGCCAGACGCCCTCGCCGCTGAGGCTGAAGATCACGTCCTTGAATCCGCCCATGGTGCCGGGGCTGAAGGCGATGTCCTCGATCTTCCAGCCCTTGTCGCGGGCATAGTGGGTGTACATGCCGTAGAGATCGCCGGCGAACAGGGCGGCCTCGTCGCCACCCGTGCCGGCGCGGATTTCGAGGATGACGCTGTCGAACTGCTCGGCCGGGTCTTCGAGGAGGAAATCCTCAATGCGCCGCTGGAGCGCGTCGCGCCGGCCGCGCAGAGTGTTCAGTTCCTCCTCGGCATAGCGCTGCATGTCCGGATCGCTTTCGGCCGCGAGCAGTTCCTCGGCCTGAACGATGGAGGCGGCGACGTCCTTGAATTCGAGGTAGGGCTTGACGCGGCGCGCGAGAGCGCCGTGTTCCTTGGCGGCGGCGGCGTAGCGCAGGCGGTCGGCGACGACGGTGGAGTCGCTGAGTTGCAGTTCGAGTTCCTGGTAGCGAGCGAGCATTTGCTCGAGGGCAGGCCACATGGAGAGAGTGCCTCGGGGTCGGGAACGCGACAGGAAGGACGGCCCGACCCGGGCATCGGCCTTCAGCGGAGAGAATGGACCATGGGACAGCTCCTGCGCGGGAGGATCGGCACCCGTGAGAAACGCCATCGGATGCGTTCCCCACGGGGCCTGAAGCTACTTGACCTCTTCGGTTTCGGGGGCCTTCTTGCGGCCGGCCCAGTTGTACTTCTTCTGGAATTTCTCGACGCGGCCGGTCGTGTCGATGAACTTCATCTTGCCGGTGAAGAACGGATGACAGGCCGAGCAAATTTCGACGGTGATGTTCTTTTTGGTGCTGCGTGTGGTGAACTTGTTGCCGCAGCCACAGGTGACCTGGGCTTCTTCGTACTTGGGATGAATGTCTGGCTTCATGGCAGTCTCCGGGCGGAAGATATCTGGAGGTATGTATTGTAGGAGCGCCCGGACCGCGATGACAAGGGAAGAGGAAAGAGAGAAGAGGGACAAGGGAAGAAGGAAGAGGCTCAGAACTCGGAATGGTTGCGTGGAGTGCCGATGCCGGGCGCAGCAAGAACTTCGGCGATCGGATGAGCGCCCGGACCCTTTCCACCAGTCGGCGGCTCACACGCAAATCCTTTTGCCAGGTCACATTGGACGGATCAGCGACGGCCAGCCGTTCATCGATCGCCAGGCTTTTCTGCAGAAGTGGCAGGGCTTCTTGCCATCGCTCCTGTTTCATCAACACTTGCCCGATGAGGGTGTAGTTATAGGACAGGTCGCGTTGCCAGGCGGCGTTGCCGGGGTCAGACGCTCGGTTAGAATTGCGGTTTGACGTGGAGGTCCCACGTCGTCTCGATCGTTTGCTTGTCCGCGGCCGAAAGCGTTCCGAGCCGACAGAACAGCAACGGTTGCTCGAGACAATCGAGGCGTGAAAGCCGCACGGTCGAGGCAACCCGCAAACCGGCGGCTTGCCAATCGGCAAGGAGCACGTCCGTCGTTGAGCGCGGACCCGCTGAGGTGATTACCGCCACCACCGCGTCCAGTCCGTCCAGCCATAGAACCAGAACGGGGCGCACCTTCGACGCTTTGCCGTGTGTGAAAGGGATGTCGGCCAGCCAAACCTCACCGGCTTGCAAGGTCATCGTAGAGTCCCTCGTCCTCGGCGGCGTAGCCGGTCAGGAATGCATCGTGACGGCGGATCGCCGAGTCATTGCCGGCAGGCTCGACGGTGATGACCCAGCGCCCGGGCCCGACGGCGTCAAGGAGCGCAGGAGGGAGCGACAGTTTTTCGCCGTATTGAAGCTCGATCTCGTACGCCAGATGTTTAAGCGTTTCTTTCATCGGGAGATTCTCCTTTGGCGGTTTGCTGGGGACATTATATCGTCAAAAAAACTACGGTGGCAAACCTGGCTGGGGATCAGACCCCTGCCGGCTCGCCCGGCAGGTGAAGCAGTTCGTTGGCTAGAGGCGCTCCG
>JBBSDR010001163.1:0-3240 GCA_038240465.1 Gemmatales bacterium | reverse complement strand
CCCCCCCCGGCCGGTCACGCCCCCGCGCCCGGTTGCCCGGGGGCGGGCCCCCCCGCCGCCCGCCCCCCCGCGCCCCCCGGAAGCCAAGCGCAGGCGCCCCCCCTGCACCACGGAAGAGAAGAGCAGGCGAGCCGCCTGCACCACGGGGAGATTTCATGCGACGCTGCCTTCTCGTCTGCTTCACCGCTCTCCTCGTGACCTCCTCCGCACTGGCGCAAGACAGAACGCCGCGGCATGCGAAATATCCGCGCTGGATCACCGACTATGCCGCCGCCCGTGCCAGCGCTCGTACCGGCGAGCAACCGCTGCTCGTCGTCCTGCGCTGCGAGCCTTGAGGAGACTGCAGCGAATTTGACGAGCAGTTGGCTCGTCTGGACCCGCGCATCGCCGACCTCGCGGCGAAGTTCGTACTGGTGCGTCTGCCGCGCATCACCGGCATCGACCTGCGCCTGTTCGACTTCGACTTCGATCTCAACTTCATGGTCTTCTTCCTCAGCGCCGACGAGCGCGTCCTTGGCCGTTACGGAGGCCGCGACAGCAAGAGCGCCGAGAGCCGGCTATCGATGGTTGGCCTGCGCCACGCCATGAACGCCGCCCTCGAATCGCATGCCCATCGTCCCAGGGAACCACTGCCGCCGCGCCCAGGCAAGCCGATCTTGGCCGAGGAGTTTCCCGCCGCGAAACGGCTGCGCAAGGGCGAGTGCATTCACTGCCATAAAGTAAACGAGTTTCGCCGCGAACTGCTCAAGGAGGAGGGAACGTGGACTCGGGAGCTTGTCTGGCGCTATCCGCTGCCGGAGAACGTCGGCCTGACCCTGGCCATCGACCAGGGCGACCTCATCAAGATGGTTGCCATGAACACTCCGGCGGAGCGAGCTGGCCTCCGCTCCGGCGATCGTCTGAAAACGCTCAACGGCATGACGGTCTTCTCGTTCGCCGACGCCCAGTACGCGCTCGACCGCGCCCCAGCCCAGGGCAAAATCGAGGTAAGCTGGCTCCATGACAAGAAGCCGCGGACGGCGACATTGAAACTGGACCCCGGCTGGAAGCGGACCAACATTACCTGGCGTCCGTCTCTTCACGACCTCCTGATTGCGCCCGCGTTCTTTGGCGACGATCTGTCCGCGGCGGAGAAGAAGACGCTCGGAGTGAGCGAGAAACAGCTTGCTTTTCGCCAGTACAAGCCGCTGCCGAAGTCTCTCGCCGCGATCGGTCTGCGTGAGGAAGACGTGATCCTCGGGGTTGACGGCCTGGTCCTTGAGATGACGATGCGTGAGTTTCTCGGCTTTCTGCGCCGCAACTACCTGACCGGCGACCGCGTGGTCCTCAACGTCCTGCGCGACGGCAAGCGAATCGGTCTGCCACTGCCCTTACGCTGACTGCCCGGACTCTATAAGTTATCTGCGATCGGCCCTGCCCACCGGATCGAGGAGTTTCGTTCATGCATTCGCACGTTACAACTCTGCTCGGGGTGGTGTTGCTGGCCGGCTGCTTGCGGGGAGCGGACATTCCTGACTCACGTCAGGGGGTGGTCCTTGACTTCAAGAGCTTTCCGCAGACCAGTCCGAAGGAAGTCCTCGCCTCGGTCCTCAAGGCCGCCGAACTGAAACGCATCGACTACCTTCTCGCCCAACTTACCGATCCCGACGAGATCAGCGCTCGTTCCGAGGTGCTGGCGGGCGGTTTCAAGGATGTCGTCAAGGAGGCCGCCGACAAGCTCGACGCCGCTTCTATCAAGAAGTTGAAACGCTTTTTGTTAGAGGGAGAATTCGAGACCCTCGAAAACCGGGCCGTCGTTCGCCTCAAGGACGTTCCCAATCGCGTCGTCCGCCTGCGCAAGATCGAACAGCGCTGGTATCTGCAAAACCCGAGCAAACCCTGAAACACATTGATGATTGATGATTGATGATTGATGATTGTCGATTGAATGCAGCTTCTCGCGATCGACAATCGACAATCATCAATCATCAATCATCAATCATCAATCGACAATCACACATGCCAGACCCACTCATCGACCTGCGCAGCGATACCGTCACTCGTCCGACGCCGGGCATGCGCGCCGCCATGGCGTCGGCGGAGGTCGGCGACGACGTCTTCGGCGAGGACCCGTCGGTCAATCGCCTTCAGGAGCGCGTTGCCTCGCTGCTTGGGAAAGAGGCCGCCCTGTATGTGCCGTCGGGGACGATGTCGAACCAGATTTGCATCCGCGCCCAGACGCAGCCGGGCGACGAGTTGCTCTGCGACGCCGGGTGCCACATTTACAACTTCGAGGCCGGCGGGCCAGCCGTCCTCAGCGGCGTCACCTGCCGGACAATCGAGGGCGATCACGGCATCCTTGACGTGACGCAACTCGAAGACAAAATCCGCGGCGGCAACGATCATCTGGTGCGGACGCGTCTCGTCGCCCTGGAGAACACGCACAATCGCGGCGGCGGCCGGGTCTATCCGCTCGAAAAGATCCAGGCCATCAGCGAATGGGCGCACAAGAACGGCCTGCTGATGCACCTCGACGGCGCTCGCCTGTGGAACGCCGTTGTCGCCACGGGCATTCCGGCAGCGACGTGGGCGGCCTCATTCGACACCGTCTCGGTCTGCTTCAGCAAAGGACTTGGCGCTCCGATCGGCTCGGCCCTGGCGGGGACGCGCGAGTTCATCCAGAGCGCCAAACGCATTCGCAAGCTGTTCGGCGGCGGCATGCGCCAGGGCGGCGTCGCGGCGTCGGCGGCCCTGTACGCCCTCGATCATCACCTCGACCGCCTGGCCGAGGACCATCGCAACGCCCAGGTCCTCGCTCACGCCGTCATGGAAACGCCGGGGCTGCGGCTCGATCCGCCGGAAGTGGAGACGAACCTGGTCTGGATCGAGGTGGAGCGCGACCTGGGCAGCGCCCGCGACGTGGCCGGGCTGCTCAAGGAGAAGGGCGTCCTGATTCATGTGGCCGGGCCGCACACCCTTCGCGCCTGCACGCACCTGGACGCGACAGCGTCCCAGGTCGAACGCGCCGCGGAAGCGATCCACGCGATGGCTTCAAGTTTGACCGCAACACGATAATGACCAATGACCAATGGCCAATGACCAATGACCAATGACCAGCCCGTCGCTTGCGACGTCGCACAATTTGGTCTTGCCCACACGCCATGCTTGAGTCTACTTTGGTCATTGGTCATTGGTCATTGGTCATTGGTCATTGGTCATTGGTCATTGGTCATTGGTCATTGGTCATTGGTCATTGGTCAT
>JBBSDR010001162.1:0-3246 GCA_038240465.1 Gemmatales bacterium | reverse complement strand
GCGGGTCTTTCAAATCGAGCAGGGGGACCAGCACCTTGTCGGCCGTGGCATAGAAGATGGACGCCATCCAGATGACGCGCAGGGTCACGAACATTCCGGAGCCGAGCAGCCGGCCCGTCAATCCTAATTTGGCTTCAAGCAACTCATACCCACTCGTCACTTTCATGCGCATAATCCAGGGGATGAGCAGCCAGCCGACAATCAGGAAGATGAGGGGATAGGAGATGAACTCGGAGAAGATCAGCGGCCCCTTGGCGATCATCTCTCCCGGCAGCGCCAGATAGGACAGCGTGCTCATCAAGGTCGCGAACAGCGACAGGCCGATCATGAAGGGCGACATGCGTCGCCCGCCCAGCAGGTAATCGTCCGCTGTCTTGGTCCGTGTGGCGTAGTATCGTCCGACGGCGAGCATGCCGAAGCCATAGAGAGCGATCACCATGCAGTCGAGAAACCTCATTGTGGAAACTCCAGAACAGGGCGGCCATCGGCTCGAACTCATCGCCGTGGACGCCGCCGGTGATCGGCAGGTGCGGTCCGGGTCGAAGACCCGTGATCTGGTGCAGTGCGAGGGTCTGTTGCCTCTGGTTGTGGCGGCAAGTTTCCTAACTTGCCGATTCCTCGGTGTCTTCAGGGCTTCGGCAAGTTGGGAAACTTGTCGAAACGAAGAGCGATGCCCTCATCGCGCGGACGTTCCAGGGCGAGACTGACCCCGGTTGTCTTGCCGATGAGGAAATGTCCACGAAAAGTTCGAGGCGTGAAGCGAGTTCGATAGGTTTCGACTGCTCGGCCCCCGCAAGCGCGTTGGCGGGGCAAGCTGCTCCGATCATTCCGATCACGAGGACCGCGCTCCAGGGAAGTCTCGTCTGACGCTTCATGATTCCCCCTTGTGATGCCGCGCATGCAGGATTGCTCTCGCATCTCTGTTTACCATGCCGTCCAGCCGCCGTCGATGGTCAGGTTCTGTCCCGTCATGAAACTGCTGGCCTCGCTGGCGAGAAAGACAATTGCCCCTTTCAACTCGTGTGGTCGCCCCATCCGCTTCATCGGCAACTTGGTACACAGCCGCTCGACCATTGCCGGCGCCGCTTTCTCGCTCGGGAATGGTCCCGGACTGAGGCAGTTGACGCGAACTTGATCGCCGGCCCAGTAGGCGGCCAGATGGCGCGTCATGTGGATGATGCCGCCCTTGAGCGCGTGATACGTGACGGGGCTGGCAGTGCAAATTCCCTCATACGCCTCGGGATAGGATGCCACCTGGCCATACATCGAGCCGAGCATGATGATGCTCGCAGCCGCGCCGCGCTCGACGACATGGTTCCGCATCAACCGCGCTAGCAAGAAGTAGCCGGTGGCGTTGGCCAGATGACGGGTGAACTGCTCGGGGGAAACCGTCGTCCAGTCGTTGGCTGGCCCTTCGTGGCCGTTGTTGACGAGAACATCGATCTTCCCTGCGAGGGCCACTGCCTCCGCGAAGCCGCGCTCCAGTGCCGCAGGGTCCATGTGATCCAGAGCGATGCCGTGATGCTGGATGTTTCCCGACCGGGGTAGGAGCGCAGCAGACTCACGGGCGCGTTCCGCATCGCGGCTGGTCACAACCACCGACGCGCCGGCCTCGGCCAACGCGCGAGACATCGCCGATCCCAGGTGTCCCGCGCCTCCGGTGAGCAGCGCCACCTTGCCCGTCAGGTCGAAGAGTTCTTGAATCGTCGGTTCGCTCATGTCACGTCCTCGGCGTAAGCGACTGCCAGCTTCCCGATTCGACACTGGCCAGGGCGGCGAGATTGACCCGAAGCGACTGCACCCCTTCTGTCAGGGAACAGGGCGGAGGCGCTATGCCTTCGACGGCATCGAGGAAGGCGTTGGCCTGGACGACGAACAGCGTGTCGCGTTCCAGCGGCGGGATGATCTCATCGTGCCAGGCACCCGCAGGTTCGCTCATCCAGCGCCAACGATTCTCATGGAATTCGCAGCGGAAAGTGCCTCGCTCGCAAACAACTGTGAAGGTGATCTCGTTGGGCGCTTGATGCTGATTGAGGCTGTAACTCGCCATCACCGGGCCATGCCGGGCCAGCAGGTGGACCGTGTCCTCGACCGTGACGCCTTCGAGGACCTGGTGCGCCGCATCCGCAACCAGGCGATCAATCGGGCCGAGGAGCCATTCGCCGGCGTTGACCAAGTGCGTCAGGGCATCCTGGATCGCGCCGCCTCCGGTCGTTCTACTGGTGTAATAGGTGTCTCGATAGGCTGGCCGATAGGTTGGGAAATGCTGGCCGGCAACCACAATCAACTCGACCGGTTTGCCAAAGCCCCCCGCTGCGAGTTCTTCTCGCAGCGGAACAAGCAGGGGATGGCAGCGGTAGACGTAACCGACGGCCGCCATTACCCCCTTTTCGCGGATAATCTCTTCCAGAGGTCCGATCCCATCGAAGCTGGTGCCAAGCGGCTTCTCGATGAGCAGATGCAGGCCGGCGTCGGCCAACCTCGTCGCGATGGCGACGTGCGAATCCGCCGGGGTGGCGATCACCGCTATCTCCGGATGATCCTCCAGAGCGGCATCCACCTCGGCGAAAGCGCGAGAGACTCCATACCGCTCGGCGACGGACTGGCGGAGCGCGGAATGGATCTCGACCAGCGACAATTCCGCACGACCGGTCGCCTGGAAACAGCGCAGGTGCCGTTCGCCGATGGAGCCAACGCCAACAATCAACACTTTGTGTTTCATGGCCTCTGGTCAAAAGACAAAAGAGTTTGACCACGAATCACACGAATCTAACGAATGAAGGCAGAAGAAAAAACTTGAGTAACAGAAGAAATTCAACCCGAGGGTCCAGCATTCATCCTTTGTCTCTTTCGTCTGCCTTACTTTCTTACTCAATTCTTTTTCTTCTGTCTTTATTCGTTTGATTCGTCAGATTCGTGGTCAACTTCTTCTGATTTGCTTCTCACTGCTTGTCGCCAAACTGGAAGCCGAGGGGTCCGAAGCGCCGCTGGATCTCTTCAAGGCCGGTTTTCACCATGACAAGGTCGCAGCCGTGGCAGAGGAATCGCGCTCCGAGGTCGAGGAGTTGCCGGGTTCGCTCGGCTGTTCCACTTGGCATCCCCCAGTGTTTGCCGGCTTGCCGGGCGGCCTCGGCGACAGAGCGAATGGCTTCCTGGACGAGCGGATGGTCCATCTGACCGGGGATGCCGTTCAGCACCATGAAGTCAGCCGGGCCGAAGAATAGCACGTCCACGCCCTCGACCTCG
>JBBSDR010001161.1:0-3249 GCA_038240465.1 Gemmatales bacterium | reverse complement strand
GGCGACACGCTGCGTATCGGCGGCTTCACCTTCTCGGTGGACCTGGGCGGCGAACAGAAGCGAGCCAATGGCGAAATGATCCTGAGCATCACTCGCGCCCTGCCCGGCGCGAATACTTCGCGCCAGGCAGGCTGACCGGGAAAGTCTGCAACTCGCGGAGCGAGTTGCTCCTTCTTCCACTGTTTTGCCTGAATTACCTGCGCGACGGCTTGTTCGGCATTTTCCTTCCAGCCCTCCTTCGCGCCCCGCCGATGATAGCTGTGATCCTGACTCTCTCCTTGGAAACACGGCAACGCTGGCCGCGCAGGAGACCGTGTGCATGTTCACCTTCTTTGGGCGTCTGGCGACTCGGCATCCCTGGAAAGTCCTCGCTGCCTGGGTGCTTCTCGGCATCGGCCTCATGTGCGTCGCGCCACGCTGGGAACAGACCGCCCAGGATGACGACATCCAGTTTCTTCCGGCGCGCTGCGACAGCGTCAAGGGCTATCGCCTCCTCGAAAAAGCCTTTCCAAACGACGTCTACGCCAGCCGGGTCATCTTCGCCCTCGAACGCAAGACCGGGCGGCTGACCCCCGCGGACCTCAACCTCGCGAACCAGCTCGTCACCGATCTCACCCAGTTGAGCGAACAGGAACCCGGCCTGAAGATCGGCCGGGTCCACTCGCATCAAGACGCCTTCGTCGGCAAACGGTTGATGAGCAAGGACCAGCAATGCGTGCTGATCCAGGTGTCGCTCGGCACTCCCTACCTCGCCTTCCAGACGCGCACCAGCGTCATCCGGGCCGAGGAAGTCGTCCGTCAACGGCTGTCCCAGGCCGGGGCCGATGTGCCGGAACTGTACGTCACCGGGCCGGCGGGCGTGGGCCGCGACCTGACCAGCGCCAGCGCCAGCAGCCTCGACCGTACCACCCTGGTGACCATCTTCCTTGTCGTCACCATCTTGCTCTTTGTCTACCGCGCGCCGCTGCTGGCCCTGGTGCCGCTGGTCACCATCGGCATGTCAGTCTGGGTCGCCCTGTCGATGCTGTCGCTGTGTACGCTGATCCCCGGCTTCTACCTGGTCAACGTCAGCCAGATCTTCGCCATCGTCATGCTCTACGGAGCGGGGACGGATTACTGTCTGTTCCTGATCAGCCGTTATCGCGAAGAGTTGACGGAAGGCAAACTGCTGACGCGGTCGCTCGAAAACAGTGTCAGCAAGGTGGGCAGCGCCCTCGCTGCCAGCGCCGGGACCGTCATCTGCGGCCTTGGGCTGATGGGCCTGGCGGAGTTCGCGAAGGTTCGCTGCGGCGGACCGGCCATCGCCCTGAGTCTCTCGGTGGCTTTGGCCGCATCGCTGACGCTGACTCCGGCCCTGCTGCGGTTGCTGGGCCGGTCGGCCTTCTGGCCGGTGGGCGTACCGCAAAGCAAGTCGCTGGCACACCGCGAACTCAGGCCGATGGCGAATGAAGACCTTTGGACCCGGATCAGCCGGGTTGTGGTCGCCCATCCGCTAATGATCGGTGCGGTGGCCGCCGTCGTGCTGGCTCCCCTCGCTTTCCTCGGCTTCCAGGTCAAGGCGAACTACCGGGCCACCGGCGAACTGTCGCAAACGTCCAGCAGCGTCATGGGACTGCAGGCGATCCAGAGGCACTTCACCGCCGGCGAGACAGGCCCCGTCAGCATCCTGCTGGCGTCGCACACGAGTTGGGAGAGCCAGGAAGCCCAGAAGGTCCTGTCGCATCTGAGCCAGGGTCTGACCCGGCTGGAGAATGTGGCGGAAGTGCGCAGCCTGACCCAGCCCCTGGGCGAGCCATTGCTTCCGCCTGCCCCGCCGCGGACCACCGGAACGGATGCGATGAGCCGGTGGCTTGGGAAGGTGCAGCGCAGCCTGGCGTCAGCCGTCGCGGACCAGACGCGCCAGGCCGCCGGGCAGTTCTACCTGGCCCATGTGCCGCACCCGGTCGAGGGCATCGGCTGGTTGATGGAGCCGGCAGCGATTGATGGCCCGATGCATGTGACCCGGCTCGACGTGGTCCTGAACACCGATCCGTTCGATCCGCTCAGTGTGCCGACTCTCGACGTGATCCAGGCGTGGTTGAAACTGGAACTGCCGCATCGGGCGAAGGGATTGGACGGCTTCCAGGCGGAGACGTATGGCGTGACGGTCGGCAGCCGCGACTTGGCCGTCGTGACCGAACACGACCGGGCGCGTATCAACCTGCTCGTGCTGGGAGGCATCTTTCTGATCCTCCTGCTGGTGGTGCGGAAGCTCTGGCTGGCGGGGTATTTGCTGGTGACGGTGCTGTTCAGCTACTACGCCACGCTGGGCGCGACGACGCTGATGGCGACGTGGTGTACGGGACGAACGCTGGGCGAGGTCGATTGGCGGGTGCCGTTCTTCCTGTTCACGATCCTGGTCGCGGTCGGTGAGGACTACAACATTTTGCTGATCACGCGAGCGCTGAAGGAGCGCCGGCGGTACGGCGGCGTGGAAGGGATGCGCCGCGCCCTGGCACGGACCGGAGGCACGATCACCTCGTGCGGCCTGATCATGGCGGGGACATTCGCGACGCTGATGCTGTCGGGGTTGAACACACTGGTCCAGATCGGCTTTGCCCTGGCGTTCGGCGTCTTGCTGGACACGTTTATCGTCCGGCCATTCCTGGTGCCGGCCTTCACGGTCCTGGTCTGGCGAAATGAGAAGCCGCCCGAGGAACCCCCGGTCATCCTGCCGCTGACGCGAAGGCGCAAGCAGAACGCAGCGTAAGCCATCAAAAAATCCGAAACTCGAAATCCGAAATCCGAATGAAGAAAGACACATCGCTCTTATTTCTTCATTCGGATTTCGGATTTCGAGTTTCGGATTTTCTCAGGTTGGTTTCTGCGCGGGAGGGGGAGGCGCGGTCTTGGTGTTGACCAGGCGAGCCAACTGCGACTTCTTGCGCGCGGCCATGTTGGGATGAATGACACGCTTGGCCGCTGCCTTGTCGATCTTCTTGACCGCCAGAATTAACTCGGCCTTCATCTTCTCGGTATTGCCTTCCTCGACGGCGACGACGACGCGCTTGCAGTGCGTCCGGATCGTCTTCTTGACAACGCGATTGTGCAAACGGCGTTTCTCGGTCTTGCGCAGATGCTTCTTTGCGCTGGGAGTATGCGGCATCGACTTTCCTCATCAACTGCGGCGGAAGCCTGGATCGTTGCGAAATGTGAATATAGAGGACGTCGCTCCGCGCGGCAAGACGCGCATCTGGCGAGTGGGGTCAG
>JBBSDR010001160.1:0-3250 GCA_038240465.1 Gemmatales bacterium | reverse complement strand
GAGAGCCAACGAACCCCGCCGCTCCGGTGACCAGACACTTCATCGGCTTTACCCTGTCCTTCCTGGAAAACGCACTCGCTCTATTTTACCGCGCCGGCCCGGGCAGCGGGCGAGCCGGCTGTGATATACTCCCTTGATCGGATTCTGTCGTCATGCTTGTGAGGAGAACCTCGTGGAGTACGCCATCATCAATCGCGGCCGCGGACCGGCTGGGAGGAGCTTCGCAAAGGCCATCGCGGCCCGCTGGAAGAAGTGCTTGAAGCGTACCAGCGAAAGAAGCAGTACTCAGATGATGTCTGAGTGGCATCAGTTGTCGCTCACGGCTGTCCCAGGATGGCGATGTGATGCAGGACAGCGAAAATCTTGCCGATCTCGTGAATGTGGTATTCCTCGCGATCGACGCTCACCTGATTCCCTTCCAGTTGCAGAAACCGCCACAGGCTGCCGGTTGTGACCGTGCCATGTATCACCGGGATGACGTTGCCTCTTCGCTCGTTGAAGATGCGAGCGGCGACCATTTCCGCGATGCATTGGGGAATGCCTTCCTTGATGCGATTGTTCTTCGCCTCGACCAGGACCGCCACCGGCGCGCTCACATACAGTTGCTCCGGTGAGCGGCTGAGAAGGAAATCGCACACGCCGCTCAACCCCTGCTCGGGATCGACCACGAACTCGACGCCGGAAAACAGGCTGATCCGATCCTTCAAGCTTTTCCGCAGCGCTGCCAGGACCGGTGCGATCATGAACTCGGAACGCCCTTTCTCGGTGTCAATCGCCAGCGCGAGCGGGATATTGTCCTCCAGTAGCGCCGCCAGCGCGGACGAGATACCGATAGGGGCGACGGCGGGAAACAGGCTCGCATCTTCGCGGATCGTCAGGCCGAAGCGCGTTTTCAATTCGTCGAGCGTGAAATCGCTAAAAGCCATGAGGTCTCCTTCAACGTGACAGGGCCGCGACAATCGCATCGACATCATAAACGCAGCCGCCCCACGTTCCGCCGCCGATCCGCTGCAATGCAGCCCACAATCGCGTGTCGTCCGGCAAGCCAGGATCGGCTGCCAAATCTGGACGCGGCGCTCGCTGGGCCAGTTCGCGTTCTCCCTCTTCCCGCGTCAATTCCCGCTCTGACGTGCCAACCATGTCGATGCTGCCTTCGAGCTTGTTGCGGTCGATCGCGATGCGGATGCGGTCGCCGTCGCGCAGTTTGCCGACCGGGCCGCCTGCCAGTGCTTCCGGGCCGATGTGGCCGATACACACCCCCGTCGAGACACCGGAGAAACGCGCATCGGTCAACAGCGCGACGTGCTTGCCGAAGCTCAGGTGCTTCAGGGCCGACGTCAGTTGATACGTCTCCTCCATGCCGCTGCCCATCGGTCCGCGACAGATCAGCACCAGAATGTCGCCCGCCTTGATCCGGCCGCTTTTCACAGACTCGATAGCGTCCTTCTCGCTGGTGAAGACGCGCGCCGATCCAGTCTTGCGATAGACGCCGTCGGCATCGACCACGCTCGGATCGATGGCCGTACTCTTGATGACCGCCCCTTCTGGAGCAATGTTGCCGCGCGGAAACGTCACCGTGGACATCAGCCCGCGCGCCTTCGCCTGCTCCGGATTCATGATGACCGCGTCCGGGTCGATGCGGTCGCGCGTCGCCAGCAGTTCGCGCAACTTGCGCCGCTCCGCGCTCTTCTCCCACCAGTCGAGGACGTCCCCGAGTGACAGGCCCGTGACCGTGAGACAGTCGAGTGCGAGAAGGTCCATCCGCCGCAGATGCAGCATCACCTCCGGCACCGCGCCGGCGAGAAAGACATACGACGTCGGATAGCCAACAGGTCCATTCGGCAGGGCATCGACCAGGCGCGGCACCTTGCGATTGATGGCGATCCAATCCTCGACAGTCGGCCGCTTGAGGCCGGCGTGATAGGCGATGGCGGGGATGTGCAGCAGCAGGTTCGTCGAGCCGCCGAAGGCCGCGTGGACCGTCATGGCGTTGCGGATCGCGGCATCGGTGAGGATGTCGCGCGTGTTGATGCCGCGATCCTGGAGATGCACCAGCGCGCGCGCCGACCGCCGCGCCAGATCGAGCCACAGCGGCTGACCCGAGGGAGCGAGGGCCGCGTGAGGCAGCGTCAGTCCGAGCGCCTCGCCGACGACCTGCGACGTCGCGGCCGTGCCGAGGAACTGGCAGCCGCCCCCGGGACTGGCACACGTCCGGCAGCCCGCTTCCGCCGCCTGTTCGAGCGTCATCTGGCCATGCGAGAAGCGCGCGCCGATGCTCTGGACCTTGCCGGTATCCTCGCCGTCTTCCGTCGCCAGCATGACGCCGCCGGGCATCAGGACGCAGGGCAGATCGTGAAAAGCAGCCAGCGTCATCATCATCGCCGGCAGTCCCTTGTCGCAGGTAGCGACGCCGAGGACGCCCTTGCGTGTCGGCAGCGAGCGGACCAGGCGGCGCAGGACGAGCGCGGCATCGTTGCGATAGGGCAGGCTGTCCATCATGCCGGGCGTTCCCTGCGTGCGGCCGTCGCAGGGATCGGTGCAAAAGCCGGCGAAGGGAATGCAGCCGAGCGCCTTCAGTTCGAGGGCGGCCGACTTCATCAGCAGGCCGACCTCCCAGTGGCCGGAGTGATAGCCGAGCGCGAGCGGAGTACCGTCCTCGTTGCGCAGGCCGCCGGAGGTCGAGAGCAGGAGGAACTCGCGGCGATTCAGTTCATCGGGACGCCAGCCCATGCCGACGTTCTGACTCCAGCCGAACAGGTCGCCGCTGGGTGAATGGCGCAGCAGTTCTTCGGTAAGCGGAAGGACACCGCCGGGACCGGGAGCGCTGGCGCGAGTGTCGAGGAGTGAAGGGTCTGCATCTACAATCGCGGTGGGGATCATTGGTTCCCGAATTCGAGTTATCTTGCCGCTTGCGGCTTTGCAAAGACCGCCAAGCCGCAAGCGGCAAGAAATGAAGGATGCCTATGCGAGGCGTCCTCGATGGTGTTCCTTCAGGATGCACTTATTCATCACGACCTGCAATCCCGCCGCTCGCGCCTTTTCCGCCGCCTCGTTGTGGACGATGCCCTCTTGCATCCACACGACCTTCGCGCCGATCGCGATGGCCGCATCGACGATATCCGGCACCGCGTCCGCCTTGCGGAAAATGTCCACGATCTCGACTTTCTCAGGAATGTCCTGAAGCGTCGCATAGCTCTTCTCGCCGAGAACCTCCTTCACAGCGGGATTCACCGGAATGATACGATAACCG
>JBBSDR010001159.1:0-3251 GCA_038240465.1 Gemmatales bacterium | reverse complement strand
TTACCAGTCTTGTTGGCAGAGTTGGCGTCGAGGGTCAGGATGTCGCCGTCCTCGAGCAGAAGAACCTTCTCGGGGACACCCGTGGCCAGCGCCAGTTCGACGTGCCGCTTCAGGTGGCGATAGTCGCCGTGTACGGGGACGAAGAACTTCGGCTTGACGAGGTTGATCATCAGGCGGAGCTCTTCCTGCGAGCCGTGACCGGATACATGGATGAGGCCGTTGGTGCCGTCATCATGGATCACGCGCGCATCGCGACGCTCGAGGTGGTCGATGACGCGATAGATTTTTTTCTCATTGCCCGGAATGACCCGTGACGAGAGCAGCACGGTGTCGCCTGGATCGATCTTCGCGAATTTGTGGTTATCGACTGCGGCGCGGGAGAGCGCGGACATGGGCTCGCCCTGGGTTCCGGAGATCATGATGCAAAGCTTGTGCGCCGGCGTATCGCGGATGGCCGAGGGGTTGATGATGAGACCCTGCGGCGGATCGAGATAGCCGAGATCCTGCGCGATTTCTGTAGAGTTATCGAGCGACCGGCCGATAATGGCGACCTTGCGGCCGTGCTTCTCGGCCAGTTCCATGGCGACGCGGATCCGGTGGATGGAGGAGGAAAAGCAGGAAAAGAACAGCTTCTTGGGCGCGGCGGCGAAGATGTCGTCCAGGCGCGGGATCACGGCCTTTTCGCCAGGCGTGAAGCCGGTGCGATCGACATTGGTGGAGTCCTGCAGAAGGCACAGGACACCCTGTTTGCCCAGGTCGGCAAAGGCCTGGAGGTCGAAGGGGTGGCCGTCGGGGCTGGAGAGGTCGACCTTGAAGTCGCCGGTGTGGAGGACGATGCCGACTGGCGTATGAACGGCGAGCGCGACGCAATCGACCAGCGAGTGCGTGACCCGGATGGGCATGATACTGAACGGGCCGAGCGTAAAACGCTTGCCGGGGAGAATCTCGATCAACTCGGCGTCGTCGAGCAGGCGGTGTTCTTCAAGTTTGCCTTCGACATAGGCGAGGGTGAACTCAGTCCCGTAGACAGGCACGTTGAGTTCGGAAAGAATCCAGGGCAGGCCGCCGATGTGGTCCTCATGACCGTGCGTAAGGACGATGCCTCGAACGAATTGGCGATTCTCGACAAGATAGGAGATGTCGGGGACGACGATGTCCACGCCGAGGAGTTCTTCTTCGGGGAACATGAGGCCTGCGTCAATGACGAGGATGTCATCGCCAAAGCGAAGGGCGAGACAGTTCATGCCGAACTCGCCGAGTCCGCCTAAGGGAATAATTTGCAGTTTTGCTGAAGCATCTGATGCCATGGAACTTCAGTCTACCGCAGTGGAGGACATGGCCGGGCGATTTCGGTTGCGAGTGCCCCGTGTGCCGTCATGCGTTGTTGAGCGGGAGCAGGTCCTCAGGCGCGCAGCAGGCCGTCGCGAGGCGTATACGCTTGCCTGCGATGGTCCCGTGGATGGTCTTCCAGGCGCCGATAAGAAAGAAGCACCAGCCAGCCTTGCCGGCCTGGCCTGGCGGTAAAAAGCCCGCCACGATGCAGCAGAGGATGCCGACACAGGCTACCCCAAAATCGTCCCAGAAATAGGTGAGAGTCAGCGTGGTTTCGAGCGGGCTGAGGCGGAGCTTCAGGCGCTGGCGCCAGGCATTGAGGTAGAGTGCGGAGACACAGAAGTAAGTCGCGGCGAAGCCCGCGCCGTAAACAACCATCAACTCGCGGACCTGCTGCCAGGACGTAAAGACATCGGGCCCGGAGTGTCCCGTGAACTGGCCGGCGACAAGTGTAAAGAGAAACTTGAGCGGGTAGACGTAAAACAGCACCGTGAACAGGAGACTGCAGTTGATCAGGATCGTGCCGATGTCGTGCAGACCGTAGCGGCGGAAGAAGCGGAAATGCGACCACCAGACCATGATGAGAAAGACAAAACAGATAAAAAAGGGAATGAAGCCCACCAGGACCTTGTGCAGCTCGTCGTAGGTGTGTGGCACTTCGAGCGAAACGACGATAAGGGTGAGCGCAAAGCCGAAGACCACGTCGGAAAAGCCGTCGATGCGCGACATGGCGGTTCCGCGGAGGCGGAAGCCGTCTTTGGCGATGAAATCGTGGACAGGCTGCATGATTGGGGAAAGGGTATCAGGAGTGGGGTCTGCCGGCTAAAAATTTCATGCAGAACGCGCGTGTTCCCAGGCCTTCGCGTACTTCCAGCTGGTGTAGACGGCCTGATAGAGATGCAGGAGCAGGCCTTCGCGGCCGTCGAGGAAGCCGAGGCGGAAGATGTAGTTCCAGAGGAAGGTGGCTTGTGGGACGAGCAGCACGTTGGCGAGAAACGCGAGAGGTGAGGCACTGGTGCGGCCATTGGCAGTGAGGAGGTCTGCGCCCAGGCTGGAGTAGCGGTTCATGTGCTCGATGTAGGCGGATAACGTGGGATAGGCGTGGTGGATGAGGTCGAAATCAAGGGTGGAGGCGGCCCCGTGGAAGGAGATGGTTTCGTGGACGGGGCGATCTTCGAAGATGAAGCGCGCCGGTGTAGCGGTGCGGCGGAAGAGCCGAAGCTTGGCGTCGGGGTAAAAGCCGCCGCGCTTGATCCAACGGTTGAGGAAGAGATTGCGGCGGCGCAGAAAGAATGCGTCGACGGCCGGGTGGGTGGATACCAGAGTGCGGATTTGCTGCTGGAGTTCCGGTGAGAGTTCTTCGTCGGCGTCAAGCGTAAGGACCCATTCGCCGGTGCATTGAGCGATGGCGAAATTCTTCTGCGCGGCGAAGCCGGGCCATTGGCGCTCGATTACCGTGGCGTTGAACGAGCGCGCTATCTCCAAAGTGTGGTCGGTCGAGCCGGAATCGACCACGATGATTTCGTCTGCCCACGCCACGCTGGCAAGAGTGCGGGGAAGGTTGTTCTCTTCGTTGAACGTGATGATTGCCACCGAAAGCAATGGCGTTCTCATGCGAGCGTGAGGTTCGGGTCGGAGGTCTGTTCGCGCAGCAGTCGCTCGGTGAGGGCGCGAAGGTCCTCGCCTGTTTTCGGAAGGATGAAGGCGCTGTGCTCGGGGATCCAGTCGAGTTTGAACGACGTGGACTGTGCGGAGATCCAGATTTGCGCGACAGGCGTGTTGGGGGTGAAGACGAACTTGGCGGAGCCGTCTTCAAAGAGGACATTGAGGACACCGTTTTTCTCTTCGGTTTCAAAGAGGGGGTTGTCCATGTCGTCTTCCGCGGCAATAAGCGATTGTTTGAGGCGCTCAAGAGCGCG
>JBBSDR010001158.1:0-3252 GCA_038240465.1 Gemmatales bacterium | reverse complement strand
TATCCGGCCACACCAGCGCGGTCAACAGTATGGCCTTCTCCCCCGATGGACTCCGCGCACTCTCCGGCAGTGCCGACAATAGCCTGCTGTTGTGGGACCTGGCAAGCAGCAAAGCAGTGATGACCCTGGCCGATCATACGCTGCCTGTGGTGAGCGTGGCCTTTTCTCCCAATGGCCGTACCGCTCTTTCGGGAAGCCTGGACGATACCTTGAAGCTCTGGAACATCGCCAATGGGAAGCTCATCAAGACGGTCTCCAAACAAAACATCCACATCACCAGTGCGGTGTTTTCAGCCGATGGCCGCACGGCCGTCTCTGCCGACAGCCAGACCGCTTCTGCCGGCGGCGCTGACGCGACCCTGACGCTCTGGGACCTGGAGGCCGGCAAGGCACTGCGAACGTTCTCCTCGTACACCGATCAGGTGGGCTGTGTTGCCCTTGCTGCTGATGGCCGCACTGCCCTTTCCGGCTGTGCCGACAGAACCATGAAGTTATTGGACCTGGGAGAAGGCGAAGAAGTAAGAGCTTTCCCCGGACACGCGGAGGGGGTGACCAGTGTGGCCCTCTCCCCCGATGGACGTATCGGCGTCTCCGGCAGCGCCGACAAGACCTTGAAACTGTGGGACCTGGCGAGCGGCAAGGAACTGCGGACTTTCTCGGGCCATACCGGCAAAGTGACAAGCGTCGCGTTTTCCGGAAACGGCCGCACCGTTCTCTCGGGAAGCTGGGACAAGATGATGAAGCTCTGGAACATCGACACCGGGAAAGAAGTGATGAGCTTCGCCGGCCATGACGACCTGGTCTCGGGCATCGCTTTCTCTCCTGATGGCCGTACTGCGCTGTCAGGAAGCGAGGACCGGAGTTTGAAGTTGTGGGACATTGTCAGCGGCAAATGTGAGAAGACTTTCACCGGCCACGACAGCGGCCTGACCAGTGTTGCTTTTGCTCCCGATGGCCTTACTGCCCTCTCCGGCAGTTCCGACACGAAAGTCAAGCTCTGGGAGTTGTCTGGCACGAGGGAACTGAGGAGTTTCTCCGGACACACAAGTACGGTGACGAGCGCGGCCTTTTCACCCGATGGACTTACCGCTCTGTCTGGCAGTGCCGACAAGCTTTTGACATTATGGGATTTGGCCACCGGCAAGGCATTGAAGACTTTTGCCGGCCACACCGACCCAGTTACCTGTGTCGCCTTTTCCCGCGATGGCTTGACCGCTCTCTCGGGCGGAGAGGACCAGACGCTCAGGTTGTGGGACCTTGCCAGTGGGAAAGAACTGAGGAGCTTCTCTCGACACATCAACGGAGTGACCAGTGTCACTCTTTCCCCCGATGGCCGCGCCGTCCTTTCAGGCAGTTGGGACAAGACAATGAAGTTGTGGGACTTCGGCCGAACTGCCCGTTACATCGAATTCAACCTCTCTCTGCCGGCCATGCAGGCGGAGTCAGGGGCGAACCCAGAGGAGCCGGCCTCCCTGGCCTTGCTCGGTAACTGGTATGCGTTTCGCGGCGTTGACACCTGGGCGGTCGAATTGCTTGAGAAGGCGCGGACCGCTGGCGCAGAGGTATCCCCCTTGACACTTGCGAAATGCTACTGGAAGCAGGGCCGCACCGCGGATGCCGTTCGGGAAATGGGGCGAGCCAGGGAGCAAAACGAGGCCCCTGCGGACTACCTGACGTTATGCCTCCAGGCCCTCCAGAAACCGCCAGGCAAGCAATAATTGCGGCTTGCAACTTAATCGTTGACAGCCGGGTGACAACGCGAGATCATCGTCTCTGAAGAGATCCATTGCTCTGACCCCGCTCGCCGGGCGAATCGGGCCTGACAACAGGTGACACCATGTTTTCACGATCCCTCCTGCTTCTGGTATCCGCCGTCCTCAGTCTGTTGTTGAACGGGGCGTCAACCCCGGCCGAACCAGACTCGACGCCGCCTTCACCAGCAGTAGATCCCAAGTTGCCCCGGTACGTCAAACCCACCGATCCCCTCAAGGGACAGCTCAAGATTGGGGGCTCGGGGACGATGGAACGCTTCATCCGGGCACTGATCGAGCAGTTCTCCAGGCTTCATCCCGAGGTGTCGTATGACATCACCTTGCGCGGCAGCACCTACACCCCGAGCGGGTTGGCCCAGCAAGAATACAACGTCGGATTGATGAGCCGTGCCATGACTCCCGTCGAGAAAGCCAGTGTGAAAAAGAAGACCGGTCGCGATTCGATCGAACTGGTCGTCGCTGCTGATGCCATCCTGGTTTTGGTGAACAAAGACAACCCAATCGAGGGCATCACATTGCCTCAACTGGATGCCCTGTTCGGAACCAAAACGTTGGCCGGCTACAACAAGCCCGTCGCTGTCTGGAAGGACCTGGGAGTAAAGGCCGATCTTGCGGCGGAGAAAATCTCACCCTATGGCATCCTCGAAGAGAAGAACGGCACTGTCGAAACCTTTCGGCAACTTGTGCTGCTTGGCGGCCCGCTGAACCCGAAGGTCGGAAACATCAAGTTTCCCGAGAAGGAATTTGGTCAGGCCGTCGCGGCTGACCGCATGGGGATCTCCTACAACATGCACAATCCCCCGGTCGCCGGTGCCAAAGCCATCGGCGTCGCCGCGAAAGAGGGCGATCCATTCGTACTCGCCGACCCGACGACGATCGGTAACCGGAAGTACCCCCTCTCGCGGTACCTTTATATCTACCTCCGAGATACGAGTGAGCCGGCGGTTGTCGAGTTTCTTCGATTCGCTCTGAGTTTCGAGGGGCAACAAATCGTCGCTGCCAACTCCGCGACGTCGCTGTCCGCGCCATTCGCGGAAAAACAGCGCGAACGGATTGCCAAGTAACCGGGGCCGTCCGAGAATGCAACAAGAACTGATTTTTCTGGCGAGCGGGGCGTGTCAACGCCCCGGTTTGCGCGAACTACCGAGGCGTTGACTCGCCCTCTCACTCTACCATACGCGGGAGTCTGACATGCACAACTCGCAGACAAGCGGCGAACGGATTTCAACACAGGTCCATACCCGGCCAGAACAGGCGAATGCCGCAGTTGCCGGCGAGATCGCGGCACTCATCCGCCAGCGCGCGGCCGCGGGGCAACGCTGTGTCCTGGGTCTGCCGACCGGCTCGACGCCCATCGGCGTCTATGCCGAACTGGTCCGCCTGCACCGCCAGGAAGGACTCTCCTTTGCCAACGTGATTACTTTCAATTTGGACGAGTATTTCCCGATGCGGCCGGACGACGCGCAAAGTTACGCGTACT
>JBBSDR010001157.1:0-3255 GCA_038240465.1 Gemmatales bacterium | reverse complement strand
TCTCCCAGACGGCGAGCGGGGCGACTCACCGCACCCGTTGCTCGCTCACAGGGGCGTTGCCCCGCACCCCTCGCCTCGATACGCCGACGGCATCGAAATTGCCACTTATTTGGGTTGTGCTGGACGTGTGGATGTTTGCTGTTCTGGAAAAGCGTGTTCCCATGAACGTCGAGACTGCTGTTGCTCCTCTGTTCGTGATCCGTCCAGGTCTGGAAGTGCTGCGGCGCTATCCGACCCTTTGCGAGATCGATGAAGACTGGGGCAAGATCGAACTGAAGCTGGAGACCGAGGACACGCGCTACTGGGTCACGACCGAGGGCGTGCTGAAACGCTCGCGTCAGGTGCCGCCCAACTATGTGGTCAACTTTGTAACGGTCGAGAAACGCACCCGCGAGGGTCGATGGGACCTCAGCGCCGTCTTCAGTCCCGAAGCGTGGAAGCTGTCCCAGGCGTTCGATTACTGCCAGTTGCTCTACCGCGAATTGCGCCACCTCAACCAACAACTCGAGCGACACTTTCGCTGGGAAACGCAACGTCAGATCGACGCCGTTCGCCATGAGATTGAGTCGGCCAACCAGGTCATCCGCCAGTTGCTGGAACAGGTCAGGACACGCGATGCGGAAGCGGCTCAGGGCGCGAAATAACGGGTGTTGAAATAGACCTCCTGCTCGGCCTCTTCGGGAGGATGCAGGATCGAGGCAATGCGCTTGACGGCCTGTCGAGCCTCATCGGCCTGCGCGAACAGCAGGGGCTGATAGGGTTGACCCGGAACGCGCGCGCAAACCACCAGGCAGAACTCGCCGACATCGACCCAGACAAGATGGCCCTGTCCCTCCGAGGCTGCCACTGCCTCGACCAATCCTGTTCGGCCCCGGTTCCAGCCTTCGAGAGCTTGAAATAACTCGCGAGCCACTCCTGGAGCTTCTTCCCGGCTCAGTTCGCGAAAGGAGTCGCCGGCGATGCCCTGGACCAGCAGCAGGTCCCAGGATAGCGTCCGAGGACGGACGACAAGAACGGTCCGGGCGCCGGGAGGGACCAGGATGCCCAGCGCCGCCGGACCGGCCCGGTCGGCGGGGACGAGACGCAACGAGGACATCAGAGCGACTCCCGATCGGGCGGTATCACGAAAGAGTGCGGGTCAGCAGCCTGACCCACACTCTTTCGCGATTCTGCCCAAGGTTACTCGTCGTCCTTTGACTTGCTCTTCCTCGCCTTGTCGGCCAGCTTGATCTGTCCGCGCAGATAGTCCAGCGCCTTGGCCATCTGCCGATCCTTGAACTCCGGAGCGGTCTTCTTCACCGCGCCGTCCTTGGGATAGATGATCTCCGATTCCTTCTGCGCTTCCTCGAGATCGTCCGTCTCCTTGGGGGTCAGTTTCACCTCGAAGCCGGGGTCGGGATGTACGCCCCACTCGTCTTCCTCGCGGCCCTTGGTGCTGGCCTTGTTCAGGTTTTTGCCATTCGGACGCCAGAACGACGCCGTCGTCAGCTTGATCTCGCCGCCGCCGAACGGCACCACGTTCTGCACGCTGCCCTTGCCGTAACTGCGTTCGCCGACGATGATGGCTCGCTTGTGGTCCTGCAGCGCAGCCGACAAAATCTCGCTGCCCGAAGCGCTGCCGCCGTTGACCATGCACACCATCGGGAACTTCAGCTTGGAACCCTCGTTGAAGCCGGGCAGTTTCTCCTCGCGTCCCTGGCGCGGCCGGATGCTCACGATCAGGCCGTCATCGACAAACAGGTCGGTGATATCGCGGGCCGTCGTCAGCAGGCCGCCCGGATTGAAACGAACGTCGAGAACCAGGCCCTTGACGCCCGCCCTCTCCAGTTCCTTCACTGCGGCCGCCATCTCGGCGCCCGACTTCTTGACGAACTGCGTCAGACGGATGTAGCCAATCTTCTCCTTGTCGTCGATGAGGAAATCCCAGTCGTCGTTCGTCTTGCGATGGTGGCCCATGACGGTCTCCATCTCGATCTGGGCGCGGGTGATCTCGAACTCGCGCGTCTTGTCCTCGCCCGGGCGCTGCACGGTCACCTTGACCTTGGTGCCGCGCTTGCCGCTGATCTTCTTCACCGCCTCGTTGACGTTCAAGCCGCGCGTTTGCACCACCTCGGGGGTCTCGAGTTTCTTGCCGTCGCGATCGACATCGAGGGTTACGGTCGTGATCAGGTCGCCGGCGCGAAGGCCGGCACGATAGGCCGGGCTGCCCTTGAGCGGCGTGATGACAAGCAGGTTGTCCGTCTTGGGGTCCTTGCGGATCGAGACGCCGATGCCGACAAACTTCCCCGATGTCTGCTTGTCGAAAATCTCCTTGGTGGCCGGGTCGATGTAGATCGAATAGGTGTCCTTGACCGAGGCCATCATCCGTTGAATCGCGATATCAACGTCCTTCTGGCCATCGAGGTCCTCACGCTTGCCCAGTTCTAGCCGGGCGTCGATGAGGATTGTCTTGAGGTCCTCCTTGGCCATTGTCTTGATCTTGTCGAGCTGGGCGGCCAGGGCGGTCGAGGGCTTCTGATCGGCCTTCTTGAACATGCCGCGAATGGCGAAGCCGACCAACTCGCCCTGGTCCATCTTGCGGATGAACTCTTCCAGTACGACGTCCGTCGCATCGAGGACCTTGTCGGCGAAGCGGACGGCGAGGTCGCGGTCGAGCTTGGTGCCGGCGACACTGGATTCGCGTTTTTCCTCAAGGGCCTTGGTCGTGAGGTCGCCGTCGGCCAACTGCTGGTACAGCTTGCGGATGTCCTGCTGGGCCTTGAGGTGTGGCATCTGCTCGAGCAGCTTGCGGGCTTCCTCGGCCAGGGTCGTCGTCAGCTTCTTGTCGGTCACGAGTTCATCGATCTTCTTGAGGCGCTCGCGCACCTTGGCAATGGCGACGGGGTTCGTCGTCAACGGCGTGTTGCTGGCGCGCTCGCCGATGATGTGGTGAAGCTGGCCCCTCTGCTCCTTGGTCTTGCCGTGTTCCTTGGCCAGGATGGGCAGTTGCTTGTCCACATAGGTTGCCAGTTCGCCGATGGTGACCAGGCCGTCCGGCTCATAGCCTTCCTTGTCGGCCTCGCCCTTGAGACCGGCAAGCAGGACGTGCGTCATCAAGCCGTGTTCCTTGACCTCGAGCGAAGCGGTCATGCCATTGGTGGCCAGGAAGAGCGTGCGGCCCGGCAGGAAGTTGTGTTCGTCGGTGTTATCGTCGCCAAGGAACTCGCGATAGGGACTGGCGCCGAGGACGGGATCGATGACGGTCTTGTCGGTGTA
>JBBSDR010001156.1:0-3257 GCA_038240465.1 Gemmatales bacterium | reverse complement strand
GCAGGCGAGCCGCCTGCACCACGGAAGAATGGAGGGATTGTGCTCATGAGAGCGCTTTGTTGTTTCCTACTCTTGACGGGATCGGCCCTCGCACAGGTGCCCAAGGAACGCAACTTTCCCTATCGCGAGTTGGAAGGCGTCGTCGAGGAATTCCACTTTACGCGCAACTGGCGCTCCTATTACTGGCGCGAAGACTTCACGCTCCTGGTCCGCGATGACAAGGGAACTCTGCATCGCGTCATCAGCCGCGAGCCGACGCCCTGGGCCGGCTATCGCTTCGGCACCACCTGCACCGGCCTCGCCGTTGACTGGACGGGTAAGCCGCGCGTCAAGTTCGTCGGCGTCCAGGCCATTGATCGCCAGCCGGCCGAGTTCTACGATCTCAAGCTCGATCCCGCCGCGACCATCACGGCGTTCATCGTGCGCGTACAGGTCAGCGGCGAATGGAAGGATTTCTACGTCAACAACTGGTTCCACAAATGGGGCGGGGACACCGATCGCAAGGTGCTGCCCCACTACGCCAACAACCTGCCCGCCTACACGATCTATGGCTACCTCAATGGCGCCTTCGCGCCGTTCGACGCCGAGGGCAAGAAGCTGCTCGCGACGTATCCCGATTCGATCATCTATCATGGCCGTATCGTTCCGGCGAAGAATGACATTGGCTATGAGATTCACCTTTTACACCTCACTGGCCGCGATCGCAAGACGGCGGGCTACAAGGTGTTTCACGGCGATCCCGCCACGTTGACCCACCTGGACGGCAAGGCCCCTCCTGAAGCCCTGAAGAAGTAGGAAACCCTCCCATGCAGCGTTTCTCTCTCCTGCTCATTCTGCTTCTGCCGCTGATCGCAGCGGCGGACGACAAGGAGCCAGTCGAACTGATCGGCACGGCTCGCGACTATCACGGGTATCGCGACTGGCAGTCGTATTACTGGCGCGACGATTTCCAGTTCACACTCGACGAGGAGAAAACCGGCAAGACGTGGCGCATCATCTCGCGCGAACCGACGCCGGCCTATCACTGGCGCATGGGACCGACAAACACCGCACTCAAGATCGACTGGAGCAAGACGCCGCGCGTCAAGGTGGTCGGCGTCGCCGGCGTCGATCGTCTGCCGCCGCAGTTCCACGACCTCAAACTCGATGACAAACACCTCGCCACCGTCCTCGTGCTGTCGGTCGAAACGTCGCCGGGTAAGTACCCGGATTTCTACGTCAACAACTGGTTCCACTCGTGGGGCGCCAGGGCCGACGCCGCGATTCACAAACTCTACGCGGACAAGAAAGCACCCTACGATATCTATGGCTTCATCAACGGTCAGACCGCGCCATTCAGCAACCCTTCGCAGGCGCTCATCGCCAAGAACCCAAAGGCGAGGATGTTTCACGGCCTGATCCGGGCGACGAAGGACAATCCGTTCGGCTACGAGATCGAGTTGCTGCATCTCGTCGGCCCCGACATTCAGGGCAATGGCGTCGCCTATCATGGCGATGCGAAGACGATCCCTGTTCTCGATGGCAAGAAGTGAGGTCCGCCATGCGATTCAATTTGCCAAGCCGCGAGCGGCTGGTCATGGTCGTATTTCTTATTGCCACTGCACACGCCGCGGCCCAGGCCAAACCTCGCTTCACCGACGTGACGGCCGCCTCCGGCCTCAAGATCGCCGATAACACCGGCGTCGGCGGCACCAATCCACACGCCGTCGCCATTGAGGACTTCGACGGCGACGGCAAGCCCGACATCATCATTCCGACCTTCGGCAAACCGCACGTCCGCTATTTCCGCAACCTCGGCAACCTCAAGTTCGCCGATGTGACGAAGGGTTCTGGCCTGGAGTCGTTCGAGGGCGACGGCACCGGCGCCGCCGTGGCCGACTTCGACCGCGACGGCCATCTCGACGTCTACATCACCTCGCTGCGGAAGGGTGCCAGCCGGCTCTACCGCAACAAGGGCAATGGCACCTTCGAGGATGTCACCGAGAAGGCCGGCGTCGGCGTGCCAGTGGCGCGGTCCTGCGCCTGGAGCGACGTCGATGGCGACGGTTTTCCTGACCTCTTCGTCACCAATCCCGAAGGCGGCAGCTACCTGTTTCACAACAACCGCGACGGCACCTTTACGAACATCGCCAAGGACGCGAGCGTATTGCTGCCCGGCCGGCACTGTCTCGGCTGCGCTTTCGGCGACGTCGATGGCGACGGGCTGGATGATCTCTTCGTGACATGCTACCGATCTCAGTCGAGCGCCCTGTTCAAGAACCTTGGCAAGGGTAAGTTCAAGGACATCACGGCCGAGGCGGGGTTGACACGCAAGGCATCGTCGGTCGGCTGCGTCTTCGCCGACGTCTTCAATCGCGGCCGGCTCGATTTGTATGTCTCGACCGACTCCTGGCTGTCGGGCGCCAACTATTCCGAAGCGCAACTCCTGCAAATGAAGCATACGGTTGAGCCGAACCTGCTCTATCAGAACGATGGCAAGGGACGCTTCACGGCCCTCGACGTGCCGCAAACGGGATACAAGACGCTGTCGCACGACATCATCATCGAGGACCTCGATCACGATGGATTGCCGGAAATCTATGTTGGCGTCGATGCGGAGAGCGGCAACAAGTGGGCGACGAGCAAGGGCGGCAATCCGCTCTGGACGCGCAGGGACGGCAAGACCTGGACCGAGGCGAGCAAGGAGTGGGGCATCAAGTACGAGGGCAATTGCGTCTGCGTTCCCGCCGTGGATTTCGATGGTGACGGCGACCTCGACCTGCTGCTCATCAACTTCTACTCGAACGTCGTCCTCTATCGCAACGAGACGAACGACAAGAGTTGGCTGCGGGTTCGGGCGCAGGGCAAGACCAGCAGCCGCGACGGCATCGGCGCGAAGATCAGCGTCTACTCGGGAGAGAAGCTCGTCGGCTCACGACAGATTCAGTCGGGCAGCGGCTATGGGCGCTGTTCGCCGCTGGAGGCGCACTTCGGACTCGGCAAGAAGCCGGCGGAGAACTACCGCGTCGAAGTGACATTCCCGGTGGGCAAAAAGAAGGTCGTCAAGGAAGGCGTCAAACCGGGACAGGTGCTGCTCATCAAAGAAGAGTGAGGAGGTCCACCATGAACAAGAGCGCTCTCGGCGCGCTGGTCGTCCTCGGCCTTCTGGTGGGCGGTCTTTGCGGGCGCGTGAAGATCGGCACGGTCGAAGTCGATGCCGGCGGGTTGACGCGGAAGGATGGTGAGAGGCTGTCCTGGAATGCGTTCGGCGAGTTCTC
>JBBSDR010001155.1:0-3257 GCA_038240465.1 Gemmatales bacterium | reverse complement strand
GCTTACGCTCCCGGCTCGCCCCAATCATTCTCGTGTACGGAGGTTTTCGCATGTCGATGGCAACGATGACCCTCAAGGTGGAGGATTCCACGGGTCAGATCCGGCGTCGCGCCCGGGGCATCCCGAAGGAAGCGACTGTCGGTGATTTCATGACCGGCGTGGTGCGGGAGCTGCGCCTGCCGGTCAACGACGGACAGGGCCGGCCGCTTTCCTACGCGGCTCGCGCCAACGGAGAAAGTCTGCTCGAAAGCGATCGCGTCGGCGATGTCCTGCAAGAAGAGGACACGGTGACGCTGACGCAAAACGTCACGGCGGGCTGATGCATCCATTGATGATTGACGATTGATGATTGACGATTGCCGATTGGCGTCTTCAACTCGTCAATCGTCAATCGTCAATCATCAATCGGAGGTTTATCGATGACTGGAACGCGCTCACAGTCCTATCAGATGCGGCTGGAGTACTTCCAGCTCGATGGGACCAGCGTCCTCGAAGTGCCTCTTGGCAAGCAGGATTTTGCCCGCGCCATCGAGTTTGCCTTCTTCGCCGGACTGCGCCGCGGACGATTTACCGAATACGCTCCACCCCATGCCGAGGCACGCATCGAGCCTTGTTTCGCCGCCCGCGCCAGGAAATCGCCGCTGGCCGCGGGGTTCAGCGTCGTACTGCCGACGCCGGCCGGAGACGAGCATCGGGTCGAGTTCGGCGCCGAATTCCTCAAGAGCCATGCCCAGCGCATCCTTGTCGATCGCGTCCTGACCGGCGAGGTCGAACCGGGAACGATTCAGTTTCGCCTGGCTGCGTATCTCGACGACTCGACGCCGGCCAGGGGAGGCATGACGTTCGATGCCGATGAGCCATGCGTGCCGATTCAGCACATCGCGCGTCGCTCGCTTGGCAAGTCCGTCGCCTGGGATGGACCGGGGGACGATCTGCCGGTGCTGATTCCGCGTCACGTCCTCGATGAGGCTGTGGAGTTGGCGCAGGAGGCGCCCGATCGCGAGGTTGGCGGCTTTCTCCTCGGCCATCTGTGCCGCGATGAGGAGACGAACGAACTGTTTCTGCTGGTGACAGCCCATGTACCCGCGGAAGGGACCGAGGCGACCGGCACGAGTGTGACGTTCACGTCGCAGACCTGGGTGCGGGCGCGCGAGGTGGTCGATTGGCGCGGCGAGCGCGAGGTCTTCGCCGGCTGGGTCCACTCGCACCCGTTTCGCTTCTGTGCCAAGTGTCCGAATCCGCCGAAGCCGGAGTGCGTGGACAAGGTGCTGTTCTTCAGTTCGGAGGACCACTTCCTCATGGAAGTGACCTTTGCCCAGCCCTTCATGGTGGCGCTGCAGACGGCCGTCGAGCCAAGGCTGGAGCAGGTACTCGGACATCTGCCGGTGCGGCTCTACGGCTGGCGCGATGGAGCGATCGTGCCGCGCGGATTCGAGGTCGTCGAGGAATAGCCGCAAGCGGCAAGACAAGAACGGAGAACGAGAATGGCGACAACGCAAACGCGCGAGAATGGCCGGGTCAAACCGCGGCAACTCGACACCCTCGAGGATTACCTCGCATGGGTTGAGGAACTGGCCGAACAGGGCGAAAACCTCGCTCCCCTGACGCGCGGACTGCTCGAAGAGAAGTTCCGCCTCGAAGCGGCGCTGGACGAGGTGCGCGAAATTCACGTCCAGTTGCGCGAGGAGATCGCGGCATTGACGTCGGCGCCCCTGTTTCCCGTGATCCTCACCGACGTCAGCACGAAGTCGAGCCGGCTCGTCGAGGTCTTCGGCGCCGGCATGCAGGCGCGCGTCATGGTTCATCCCGACGTCGGCGAGGCCTTGCTGCAAGTCGGCAACCAGGGCATCGTCTCCAAGGACCGCAACTGTCTGCTCGCGGTTTCGCCTGGCCGGGCGATCTGGCACGAGGTCGGCGCCTTCGAGGGTTATCTCGACAATCGCAAGCGCGCCTTGATTCGCTACCAGGAAGAAATGATGGCCGTCACCCTGGCGGCCGAACTGGAGCGCGTCGAGTTGAAGAAGGGCGACCTTGTCGGCTTCAACCGCGAGGGCGCCAGGGTGGCCTTCGCTCGCGTCGAGCCGCCGTCGCGCGACCATCTCTTCTTCGAGGAGACGCCGCCGGATCGCTTCGAGGAACTGGGCGGACTCGACAAGGAGATCGCCCTCCTCAAGCGCATGGTGCTGTTCCGCCTCAAGCACGCGGCGGTCGCGGATCGCTATCAGTTGCCGGCGCGGCATGGCATCCTGCTCGAAGGCCCTCCCGGCAACGGCAAGACGAAGATGGCGCGCTGTCTCGCGGGCTTCGTCGCCGACCTGGTGCCGTCGGGCAAGTGCCGGTTCATGGCGGTGTCCGGCTCCAGCGATTACTCGATGTGGCTGGGACAGTCCGAGCAGAAGCTGATCGCCCGCTTCGAGGCGGCCCGGCAACTGGCTTGCGATGGCGGCGTGCCGGTCGTGATGTTCTTCGACGAGATCGACGCCATTGGCCGGCGGCGCGGCAGCGACATGGGATCGACGGCGACGGACCGCATCCTGGCCACGTTCCTGTCGCAACTGGATGGCATCAAGCAGGTGAGCAACCTGATTGTGATCGGGGCAACCAACCGCGCCGATGTGCTGGACAGCGGTCTGACCCGGCCCGGCCGTCTGGGTGACGTGCGCATCCGCATCGGCACGCCGAACCGTCAGGGAGCGCGCGCGATCCTGGCGCACTACCTGGGCAATGGACTGCCGCTCGCCGGTCAGGCGGAGCGGCTGGTCGAGACGCTGCTGAGCCGCATTTACAGCCCACGCAGCGATTTCGCGGAACTGCTGCGGGTGACGCTGCGTGATGGCCGCAAGGTCGCGGTGGGTGCCAGAGACCTTGTCAGCGGCGCACTGTTCGAGAACCTCGTCCGCGTCGCTGCGGAAGAGGCCGCCGAACGCGAAATGCTGACGGGAGCGATCGGCGTGAGTGAAGACGATCTGATGCAGGCGCTGGAGCGTCAGATGCACGGGCTGGCCCGGACGCTGACGCCGGCAAACATCCGCTCTTACACGACGCGGCTGCCGCAGGACGTCGATCCGGTCGGCGTTGAAGTCGTGCCGCAAAGTTACCCGCCCCGCGAGCGTGAGCGACCGGAGTGTCTCCAACTCCGGCGAGCCGGGAGCGTGAGCGCCCGGAGTGTCTCCAACTCCGGCGAGCCGCGAGCGTAAGCGACCGGAGTGTCTCCAACTCCGGTCGCTTACGCTCCCGGCTCGCCATTCGGTCAGAGG
>JBBSDR010001154.1:0-3261 GCA_038240465.1 Gemmatales bacterium | reverse complement strand
CTTGATGTTCGGCTGATCGACCTTGAAGCCGCGCTGCTCGAGGATCTCAATCACTCCCAGCGGCTTCGGATAGACACGCTCCCCCGTTTGCCGGTCCTTCTCGGGAACGCCGATCATCTTCGGATTGCCGCACAGGAAGACGTGCGTATGCGCCGGATCCAGCGCCGCGCCGAGCCGAGTCTCCATCTCGCCGCTCGCCAGCAAGTCCTGAATATACACCTTCTGGTTGATCGTTTCTGTCTCGCGGGTCGTCAGCGGCAGATAGACGTAGTTCGAGAATTGCTTCATCAGCGTTTCGTGCGTCGGCAGGTAGCCGAGGTCGCGGCGATAGCGGACGCAGCAGGCCGACAGCATGCGTCCGGTATGGCCTCGACGCAGCAATTCCCAGAGCAAGTAATTGTGCGGCGCCTCGCCGGTGCCGGTCGAGAGGAACAGGATGTTGTCTCCTGGCTTGACGGGATCGAGCGTGAAATTGCCGGTGATCTTCTCGCTCAGAAACAGACGGTCCCCCTCGCGCAGCATGAACAGCCGGGGGGTCAATACGGGCGGCGCTTTCTCCGTCTCGCGCACCAGGACGATGTAGAACTCAAGCCAGCCGGCCTTCTCCAGATCGGCCAGTTGGCCGGCCGCGTCGAGGACGGGACAACTGATCGAATAGGCCCGGCGCGCCAGCCGCGCTTCGTCTCCCGGCTGCAAGACTTCCTCCTGACAGCCCGGATGGCGCGGCTCCCAGTAGCCCAGGCCGAGCGACGTGTACTGGCCCGGTTTGTGGACCGGCAAGGGCGAGTCGGGATGGACGCGCACGATCATCAGGTCCGAATGGACCTTGATCAGCTTGACGACCGTGGCGTTGTACTTGCTCTGGCGCAGTTCGGCGATCTGTTCGGGTGTCATGCGTTAAGGTTCCCGGCTGGTCCTTCGCCCGCGAAATACTGCCCGGTTATCGGGCCGGCCAATCCAGCCGGCCTGCTGAGCCGTCTTGGAGACAGACAGTCTCACCGTCCTGACTCTGCCTTAAATAGGATGAGATAGGAAATCCGTCTCATCGTCTACCCTCGTTCAAGGAGTTTCTCACATGCGCAGCAAGTTCCTCTTGATGGCCGGACTGGCGGCCATTACCGTCGCCGGCACCGCCCTCTACCTCATCCCCCGTTCGTCCGCCGCTCGGACCGCGGAGGCCGAGGCGTCGAAATCGCCGACGGCGGGACAGTTGCCGATCGGCCAGGTGGTGCTGTTCTCAAGCGGCGTCGGCTACTTCCAGCGCGAAGGCACCATCGAGGGAACGCAGCGGATCGACCTGACCTTCGCCGCCCAGGACATCAACGACCTCATCAAGTCGATGACCCTCCGTGACGTCGATGGCGGCACCATCAATGCCGTCACTTACGACTCCAACGTCCCCGTCGAACGAACGCTGCAAAGCTTCGCGGTCAACCTGACGAACAATCCCTCCTTCGGGGCTATCCTGACTCAGGCACGCGGCGAAAAGGTCGAAGTCACTCTGCAGCAGACCAACGCCACACAGCCGGGAACGCTCACCGGCTCGATCATTGGTATTGAAAAGCAAAAACTCCCGGTTGGCAAGGACAGTGTGGCGGAGGTCGAGTGTCTGAACCTGTGGTGCGCCGACGGCATGCGCTCGCTGAAGCTGTCGGAAGTGCAGCGGATTCGCTTCCTCAACGCGATCATGGAGAGTGAATTCCGCAAGGCGCTGGAGACGCTGGCTCAGGGACATGACTCGCAGAAGAAGGCTGTCAGCATCCATTTCGCCGGCCAGGGCAAGCGGGCCGTGAAGGTCGGCTACGTCGTCGAAAACCCGGTCTGGAAGACCAGCTATCGTCTCGTCATGCCGGGCCTCACAGCGAAGAAGGACGAGCCGAAAGCCGAGAAGGATGACAAGAAGGCACAGGAGAAGAAGCCCTACTTGCAGGGCTGGGCGGTAGTCGAGAATCAGACGGACGAGGACTGGAACGACGTCCGCATGGCGTTGATCTCGGGCCGGCCGATCAGCTTCCAGATGAACCTCTACGACGCGCTGTTCATCAAGCGTCCCGTCGTCGAACCCGAACTCTTCGCCTCGCTCCGCCCCGTCACCTACTCCGGTGGTCTTGGCGGTCAGGGCAGCATGCCGATGGCGATGGACCCGCAGAAGCCGGGCGCCTTGAGTGGCCGATCCGGCGCAGGCAAGGACAAAAAAGCAGACAAGGATGGCGACGCGCTTTACTTCAGGCAATCGCTGCCAGTTCAGGAGCAGGTCGAGTACGCCAAGCGGATTCACGATTCCCTCGGCGAACAACTCGACCTCGGCAAGAGCGTCGCCTCGGCCGCGACAGCGTCGAAGCTGGGGGATTACTTCCAGTATGCCATCGACCACGCCGTCAACCTGCCGCGTCAGAAGTCGGCGTTGCTGCCCATCATCGGCAAGGACGTCGAGGGCGAACGAGTCAGCATCTACAACGAACGCACTCACGCCAAGTTCCCGCTGCTCGGCCTGATTTTCAAGAACACCACCGGCATGCACCTCACTCAGGGGCCGATCACCGTCTATGAAGGATCGACCTACGCCGGCGACGCTCGCATCCTCGATCTGCAAAAGGACGAACGCCGTCTCTTGAGTTACGCGATCGATTTGGGGACGGAAGTGCAGGCCGTGCCGCACTCGGACAATGGCCGGATCACCTCGGTCAAGGTGGTCAAGGGCATCATCTACACCACAACCAAGGTCAAGGACAGCAAGACCTACACCATCGCCAACCGCAACGACACCGACCGCCTTGTCCTTGTCGAGCATGCCAACCGCACCGACTTCACCCTCACGAGCAAGGACAAGCCCTGGGAAACGGCTTCTGACGTGCATCGTTTCAAGGTGACAGCGCCTGCGGGCAAGACGACGGAATACACCGTCAGCGAGGAGAAGGACTTCGGCTCCAACGTCGTCCTGACCAACAGCGACGATCAGAGCATCCGCATCGTCATCAACCAGCCCGTCACCAGTCCGGGAATCAAGACGGCCCTGGAGCGAGCGCTGAGCCTGCGCGGTAAGATGGCCGTGACTCAGCGGGAAATGCAGCAGCAGGAGCGGCAACTGCTGGTCATCACGCAGGACCAGGACCGTCTGCGGAAGAACATCAAGGAGATGCCTCCCGAGGCTGTCGCCTACAAGCGTTATCTGAAGAAGTTCGACGATCAGGAGACCGAGATCGAGCGTCTACAGAAGCTCATCAAGGAGTTGCAGGACAGCGAACACGCCGAACGCAAGAG
>JBBSDR010001153.1:0-3267 GCA_038240465.1 Gemmatales bacterium | reverse complement strand
TCCGAAATCCGAAATCCGAAATCCGAAACAGCACAAGCTGCTCGGATTTCGGAGTTCAGATTGATTGAGAGGAAGTTCCATGTTCTGTCACGGCGCGGTGCGACGGCTGGCGCTGGCGGGCCTGTTCTGTCTGGTGGCACTGCTGCCGGCGTGTACGGATGGCCGCAACTTCACCGTCCTGGGCTACACGACCAAGCCGAACTACAACACAGACTACAAGACCGTTCATGTGCCGATCTTCAAGAACCGCACGTTCGAGAAGCGCCTCGAGTTCGACCTGACGACTGAGGTCGTGCGCCAGATCGAACTGAAGACTCCCTATCGAGTCGTGCCTTGCTGGAAGGACGCCGACACCGAACTGAGTGGCACTATCGCCGGGGCAACCAAGTCGATCCTCAATCGCAATCAACTGAACGAGATTCGCGAGGCGGAGACGACGCTGGTGGTCGAACTGGTCTGGCGCGATCTCAAGACCGGCGAGATCCTGTCGCGGCCGAAGAAAGCCGATGCCGCGACCCCGCTCAACGTGCAAATCCCCGGGTTGCTCGCCATCACCGGCAACCCCGACGACCTGGCGATGTTCGCTCCCCCGCCGCCGCCGCCGGGTGAGGCGCCGTTGGCGTCGGGCGTGGTCGTCGCACGGTCGATGGCTCACTTCATTCCCGAACTCGGCGAGTCGATCACGACCTCTCATCAGAAGAATGTCCAGCGTCTGGCGACGCAGATTGTCTCGCTGATGGAATGTCCGTGGTAAGGGCTTGCCGCTTGCGGCTTAGCGGACCGCCCGCCAAGCCGCAAGCGGCAGACCGTCGCTGGTAGTACAATCCGATTCATGTGGACCGTTCGCAAACGCTGTCTCGATCTGAGACGTCCGCTCGTGATGGGCATCGTCAACGTCACGCCGGATTCCTTTTCCGATGGCGGTGAGTTTCTCGATCCCGATCGGGCCATCGCTCATGCCCTTTGCTTGCTCGACGAAGGCGCGGATATCCTCGACATCGGCGGCGAATCGACTCGGCCCGGCTCCCTGCCCGTCGCCGCGAGTGAGGAACTGTCGCGCGTCCTGCCTGTTGTCCAGGGGCTTGTCGCCTCGGGCCGCTTGAATTCCACATTGCTCTCCATCGACACCTCCAAAGCCGAAGTCGCGGCTTCCTGCCTCGAAGCCGGCGCTCACATCATCAACGACATCACCGCTCTGCGCGATCCATCCCTGGGTGAGGTCGTTCGCCGATTCGACGCGGGTTTGATCCTCATGCACATGCAGGGAACACCGGCGACAATGCAGATTGACCCGCAATATGACGACGTGGTCATGGATATCCGCCGCTTCTTCGAGGAGCGGTTGCAAGCATGTGCCGATCTGGGTATAGCGAGTCCGTGCGTCGTCCTGGACCCGGGGATTGGCTTCGGCAAGACGGACGAACACAACTGGAGTCTTCTGGCCCGCCTGGAGGCGTTTCAGGCGCTGGGCCGGCCTCTATGTCTCGGCGTGTCGCGGAAGCGATTCCTCGGCCAACTGCTGGGACGAGCGCGGCCCGACCGGCTGGCCGGCTCTCTGGCGGCCGGACTCGATGCGGTGTGGCGCGGGGCGGCTCAGGTCCTGCGCGTTCACGATGTGGCTCCGACACGCGATGCGTTGCGTGTCCTGACATCCCTGGTGGATCGGCGGGAGAGGGAACCTTGAACGAACGGCTGGCGCTACTTTATGAATCCGCGGATTCGCGGGACGCAATCGAAATCGTCCTGTTGGCGCTGGCCGTCTTTCTCGTGCTGCGTCTGCTGGGCCGATCGCGCGGCGCCAGTCTGGTGCGCGGCCTGGGACTGTTCGTCGTCGGCTTCTTCCTGCTCGCCCAGGTCATCATTGCCAGCTTTGACCTGACCGTTCTGGGCAGCGTTCTCGATTACCTTCTGACGACAGTCTTGCTGGCCCTGGTAATCATCTTCCAACCCGAACTGCGGCGCGGCTTGATCTTCCTCGGCCGCTATCGCCTTTTGCGGATACTGGTCAAGGAACGGACGCTGACCGACGCGGAAAAGCTGGCCCTGGCTGCCCAGGCCATGTCAGCGGAGTGCGTCGGCGCTCTGATCGTGATGGAGCGCGAGGCGCCGCTGGAAGCCTTTGTCGAAACGGGCGAGCGGATGGACTGCGAAGTCTCGGCAAGGCTGATTCGCGCGGTCTTCAGCAAGCGCAGCCCGCTGCACGATGGCGCGATGATCCTGTGTCGCGGCCGAATCGCGGCTGCCGGGTGTCAGTTGCCGCTCGGTCAGCCGCCCGAGGGAGCGCAGATGGGTATGCGGCATCGCTCGGCCGTGGGGATGAGCGAGGAGACCGACGCGGTGTTGCTGGTGGTCAGCGAGGAGACGGGGCGGGTGTCGCTGGCCGTGGGCGGCCGGCTTGAGGCGGTGCCTCACGATCAACTCGCCTCTCGTCTGGCCGAACTGCTTGGGTCCCGCGCCGCAGCCGTGTCTCGGCCCGTCTCACGTCCGCAGCGTCGTCGTATGGCTGCCTGAAACGAGGAGGGATGCTGATGCTCGATCGAATTCTCTCCGCGTTTGTCGCGGTCTGTCTGGCGCTGCTGATCTGGCTCTATGCCCGCAGCCGGGATCAGGAAGTCCTCGACCACGTTCCGATTCCCGTGGACGTCGCCCTCGGCCCCGGACAGAGCGATCAGTACAGCCTCGAGATCGTCGGCACTCCCCAGGTCGTCGCGAGCTTCAGCGCGTCGCCGTCACGCCTTCGCGAACTGCGCACACTCCTCCAGCGCGATCAGCTTCGCGTCGAGTTGACCTACACCGTGCCGGCGGATCGTCTGAAAGAGAACCGCCTGAACGAGACGCTGCTGGTCGAGCCTGCCGATCTGCACCCGCCCTCCGGCGTGACCTCGGCCCTGGTCACGGGGCGCAATCAAGTTCATCTTGTGCTGCATCGGCTGGGCGACAAACAGTTGCCGGTCCATGTCGATCAGTCGCTGGAAACGCAAAACGGCGCGTATCTCGTCGAGCCCTCCGTGGTCAAGGTTCATGGCCCTCTCGAGGTGCTGGAGCGAACGCGAGTCTTGCCGACGCAGCCGTGCTTGCTGCCGGCGCACGGCTCAAAGCAGGTGCTGAACGTGCCGCTGGTCCGCGAGCTGGAAGGACGCCCGATCGTGTGCGATCCCGAGTCCGTCAAACTGCGTGTGGTGTCCACGCAGAAAAGCTACGAACTGACCGAGCTTCCGGTCCACTTTCTCCTGCCGGCGACGTTCCCCTATCGACCTCGTTTCCATG
>JBBSDR010001152.1:0-3268 GCA_038240465.1 Gemmatales bacterium | reverse complement strand
GATCGTCCGCGATTCCGTGTCGATCTGTTAGGGCGGCGAAAAGGTGAAGGATCGTTTCAGGCGTTGAAGGACGGCGATCCGCTGGCCTCCAACGACGACCTGTATCTGGTGGTGGTCAGACCTGGAACGACAGGCTGGCTTTACGTCTTCCAGATCGACTCCACCGCCACTCTCACCTGGCTCTTTCCCCGAAACGACACAACGCAACTCTCCTATGGAAGCAATCCTGTCGCGGCGAGACCGTTCCTGCAAATGCCCTCGCAGGAGCGGAACACGGCCCTGGACCTGGACGATGCCGTCGGTCCCGAACATGTCGTCGCTGTTTTTTCCGCGACGCGCTGGCCGGCTCTTGAAGACGCACTGACTCGCTCGGCGTCTCGACCAGGCCCAGGGGATCGTATGGTGGAACCGTTGCCCGTCACACGCGGCCCGAGAGAGGAACGATCAATCTCGAGCGCGGACAAACAATCGATCGATCGCCTCATCGGTGGGAAGACCGTGCGTCTGGACCTGAAGGCCAGTGAACAGTCCGCGTTGGGAACATTCATGGTCGTCACTCGTTGGTTCCAGCACGTCGAACAGCCGAAACGATGACTCAGAGAGGTGTTGCCATGAGACAGTGGGCATCCATCGGACTTCTGCTGGTGGGGGTATTCGCCCCGGGACAGACACACCAGACCGCCGACATGGAAACCCTGCGGCGCGAGCGCGATCAATTGCAACGCCGCAGCCACGATCAGCATCGACTGCGGATGTTCGACGAAGCGCTTCGCAATGCTCGCGAAGTGGTCCGCCTGACCGAACAGCTTGATGGCGTCGATTCGCGTGCGACCGCCGACGCCCTGGACTGGCTCCTGCTCATTCGCATGGATCGCGACGAGTACAAGCACGCCGCCGAGCTGAGCCGGCGGATTCTTGACCTGCGCGGCAAACTCGATCGCGATCGTCCCTGGCTGGTTCGCGATGCGGAAGTCTTCGATTCCTACATCAGGCGGGTACTCGAATTGAGCGACAAGGATGTGGAGCGCCTGAGAGAAACGGCTCGGGACCTGCAGCATGCGGACCGGCTCGACCGTTTCGGCAAGCGAGATGAGGGCATCAAACTGATAGAGGAGGCGCTGGCGAGGCGCAAGGAGTTGCTGGGATTCATGGACCACATGTATGCTCGCCACTTTGCCTTGCGAGCAACCCGGATGTCGTTTCTGGAGAAGGATGCGGATGAAGCGGTCAGGCTGCTGGATCAGGCGCTGGCGGTTACTCGCGGCGTGTACGGCGAACAGCATCGCGATTACGCGGCCCTGCTGCAAGGATTCGCTCTGCAGCACCGCAAGCGAGGCGAGCTTGAGAAGGCGGCCGAACTGCTCAGCAAGGCCGCCGGCATCTTTCACATCGTTCTCGGCAAGGACCATGAAACATCCGGCCGTTCATTGGTCATCCTCGCCGGGGTCCAACGAGCGCTGGCCGAAAAGGCGCACCGAATGGGGAAATTCGAGGAAGGAGCGAAGTATCTGGCGGCCGAGCGCGCTACCTGGGAAAAGTGCTACGGCCAGGACCACTGGCGCGTCCGGACTGCGGACTCGATGCAGCGTGAATATCTCTTCCTGGCAAAGATGACACCCACTCAACGAGAGATACTCGACGAGGCAACGAACCGCTTTGAGTCGGCAACGAAGGCATCCGAGGCAGGAAAGACTGCTCAGGCCCTGGAGGAGATGACGCAATCGGTCAAGGCGTTTGAACAGGTCCTGCCGCGCAATCGTGTTACTCTGAAGGCCCTGTGGAATCAAGCTGCCCTCCACGCGAACGCCGGCCAACGCGCCAGGGCCGATGCCGCGTACCGAAACTGCATCGTGCAAACGCGGGCCGAGTTTGGCGACGGTAATCCCGAGTTGATCGAGCGACTCGACCAGCACCTATCCGCACTGTCTCAGCGTCTCGACCGGCACATTGCGCGAGCGGAGTTCGACGCTGCGATTCGCGTCCTCCGAGACTGGGGCGAATTTGAGCTGATGCGCTACCCGGGCCAGACTTGGCGAGAGAAGACGATCAAGGCCCGAATCGCGCACCTTGAACGGCGAGCAACACTCCCCAGGAAAGATCAGGAGCGCGTGGCCGAATCCGATCGGCTCATTGATGACAGTCTGGCAGTTTTCAAGAAGAACCAATTCCGTGATGCGCGGGCCCTTCTGAGCAAAGCTGTCCAGGTCCGCGAGGAATTGCTGGGAGTGCGCGACTACGAGACCGTGCAGGCCCGATTCTCATTGGCCTCAGTCGAAGTCCGGCTGGGAAACTTTCCCGAGGCCACGCGCAATTTGCGCCTGGTGCTGGATCAGCGCGAACAGGTGCTGGGGAAGAACCATTCGCAATACGGCTTCGCTTTGCACACCCTCGCCGACTTTCAGATGCGGACGGGCAATGCGGAACAAGCAGTCAAGACCGATGAAGAGGCGCTCGCGATTCTGAGAACCACCCTTGGGAAAAACCACCCGAATTACGCCAACCATCTCATCGACCTTGCAACAAAGTACCTCCAGTTGCGCAGAGTGGACAGGGCCGACGATCTTGTGGAAGAAGCTCTTCCGCTGCTCGAAACGGCTCAAGGCGAGGATCGCTCCGCCTATGCCAGCGCGCTCAACCTCATCGGAAATATGTATGGAGGAGTCCGGCCAGAGTTTGCCGTGAATCTGTTCGAGAAGGCTTGCGGCATCTGGAAGGAACTAAACGACCCGCTCCAGTATGCGATTGCTCGAGATAACCAGGGTCATCTGTACCTGACGCTCGGCAACCTGGTCGAGGCCGAACGCCTTCACAGGGAGGCGCTGAATCTGTTTCGATCTCTGCTGGGGGAGCGACATCCCACGACAACGATCGGATTCGCACACCTGGCTTCTCTGCACTTCGCGAAGAAGGAATACGACAAGGCAGTGGAAGTACAGCGACAGGGGCTGAGTGCCTCGCGTTTCAACTTGAGCCTGGCCTCAGCAGGCCAGACGGAACAACAGCAACTGGTGGCCTTCGACTCATTCCGCGGTCAACTCGACCTCTTTCTCACGCAGTTCTCTTTCTCCAAAGTGTCTCCTGATCGTGCCTGGGAAGAGGTGCTGGCCTGGAAGGGACAAACGCTCAATCAGCAGCGCGATAATCGTCTGGCGCGTACCATGCCGGAACTGGAACCGCTCGTCGTCAAACTGCGCCGGGCGACGACGCAACTGGCCTCGGTCGCCTGGGCTGTCCCCCCCGCCGCCGAACAGCGCCGCTGGCGGGGTCG
>JBBSDR010001151.1:0-3272 GCA_038240465.1 Gemmatales bacterium | reverse complement strand
CAGGTCGCGCAAGACACTGCCCATCTTGTCGTATTCCATCATGGCCGAACGCAGGCTGCCGGCCTTGCGCGAGCGCGCGATCGGACTGACCGCGTAGGCCGACAATGTCTGGGCCGCGCGCTTCTCCGCCTGAAGTCGATCCTCCATTTCCCGCACATGGTCCGCCAGCTTGTGCAGTTCTTCCTGGACGCTGAAATAGAGCAGATGCTCGCCTTCGAGACTCGCCGAGGTAATCTCGCCGCGCGGCCGCATCGGCGCGAAGCGGGTCTCCAGACGCCGCAGGGCAGCCCGCGCCTTCTCGACGAACAGAGGCCGATTCGCGAGCAGACTTTCCGCGCCTCCATACGCCGATACGGGTGCCGCCTGCTCGATGGCGCGGACGTCAACGCCCAGCCCCTCGCCGCGCGGAAAGACGTGGATGACCGTCAATCCCTCGGGAATGCCGGCCGCCAGCCGGGCCGCGACGGGCTGGGCAAGCTGGCGTTCGAGCGCGCGTTTGAGCGCTCGCGCCCCCAGCACCGGATCGAAGCCCCGATCGACAATGCGGTCCAGCGCCTGGTCCTCGACGCGCAGCAGACACTTGCGCCGCACCAGTCCTTCACGGCGCAACAGGTCGCGCATCAGCAACTGAGCGATCTTGCTGACGTCGATGCGGGTGAGCCGCTCGAAGGCGACGATGCGATCGAGGCGATTGAAGAACTCCGGCCGAAAGAACTGCTCGGCGGCGCGCGTGTAAGCCTGACGATTGTGTCCCGCGCCGCTGTAACCCATCGTCGCGGACGCCTCGCGCACCCCCAGGTTCGACGTCAGGATCAGCAGCGCGTTGCAGAAGTCGGCAGTGCGGCCCAGGGCATCCGTGAGGCGGCCCTCGCCGAGGACTTGCAGCAGCAGATCGAACACCTCCGGATTGGCCTTCTCGATCTCGTCGAACAGCACGACGGCGAAGGGTTGCCGGCGAATCGCGGCCGTCAGCAGGCCTTCCGGCTGAAAGAAAGTGCCGACCAGACGGGCCGCCGAGCCGGGTTCGGTGTATTCATTCATGTCGAAGCGCAGCAGCTTGTCCGCCTCACCGAAGAGATACGCCGCCAGTGCCTTGGCACACTGCGTCTTGCCGACGCCGGTCGGTCCAAGGAACAGGAAGGACGCCAGCGGCCGCTCCGGATCGTTGAGCCTGGCCTTGGCGATACTGACGACCTCCGCACACGCCTGGAGTGCGTGCGGCTGGCCGACGACTTGCGCCTCCATCCGCTGAGCGACATCCTCGGCGGCGAGCTTCTCGCGACTGTCGAGGAAGGTCAGCGATAGACCGCTCTGGAGGTGGAACTCGATCAGCACCTTATCGCGTTCGATGGCCGACCGGCGATTCTTGACGGCCAGCCGGCGCAGGAACAGGGCCGCCTTGCCGGGAAAGCTCAGATGCCGGACGTAGCGCCGCTGCAGGTCGAGGACCGTGGACAGCACGTCGAGATCGAATCGGCAGCGGTGCTGCATCTCGAGTTGCCGTTGCACCTCGATCAGGATGCGCAACACATCGCGAGCCGGCGGTTCCTGTACCGGCAGGATGTGGAACAGGTCGGCGAACCCTCGATCGCGTTCGCGCAGGACGCGCAACGCCTCGGGCGTCATCTCGGCGACCAGCCGTACTTCACGCCGTTCGACGTAAGGCTTGAGGACGTCGGCGGCGCACAGGTCCGACTGGCTGGTGCGGCCGGCGTAATAGAGACCGAGAAAGTCGTCGAAATAGAGGATGTGTTCCTTCTTGAGTGATTCCTTGATGATGGCGAGGAGGCGTTTCTCCCACTGGCCGACGAAGGACATGCCGGAGATGAGCCGTTGCGGCGACAGCAGCCAGGTGTAGTTGACGACCTTGTGCGGCTCCTTGCGTGTCGAAACGCTGCGCCAGACGACCTCGTGCAAGAGGGCGGTCTTGCCGACAAGAGATGGCCCGAGCAGCAGGACAGGCCGGCGATCGGGCGCTTGCAGCAGCCGGGTCAGTTCCTCGATCTCGCGGTCGCGCAGCAGGACGCGGTCGAGGTCGTCGGGATAGAGCTGATCGAGACAGCGAGCGACACGGAACAACTCGCGTTCGCCGTCGGGGTTGTCCTCGTCGCCACCGAGCGCGGCACGACGATCTTCCTCCCTGGGTTCGATCCGCTGGGCCGGGTAAATGTCGAGATCGAGCGTCGTGATCCACGCCGTCCCTTCGAGAGCGAGCTTTTCCGGAGGGATGAAGTCGTCCTCCTCTTCCTTCTCGCGCTGGCGGAAATAAGCGGTCAGCACCTCAGTGGCGCGTTCGCGCAGGTCCTCGCCGCGGGCCAGCTCGAACCAGACGTCGGAGACGGCGGGGGTGAAGGCGACGCGGCGGCCGAGCGTGTTGAAGACGACGAAGAAGAATCGGCTGCGTGCCAGGCGTTTGCGCAGTTCGATGACGAGATCGAGGCGGTGATAGTCCAGGTCGGGACAGAAGGTCCAGGCGGCGAGGGCGTCGTGCCGCGACAGCTTGCCGAGGTCGCGCAACGTCTTGCGGAGTTCGCCAGCGAGCAGGTGCAGTACGCGTTCGAGCTTCTCGTGCTGCTCCACGGGATGCGGGAAAAACAGCGGGCGGACGAGGTAGGAGTCTCGATGGGACTGCACATAGATGGGAATGGTGATGTTCATGAGCGCGAAGGCTGCTCGCCTCTCGTGAGGAGCGAAGGGGTCATTCTTGTGAAAGCGCGAACAACGTCCACCGATCGATTTGGCGAGCCGAGCCGCGGGAGCGGCCGGATGCGGGGCATCTCACCCGCCCGCTCACGCGGTGCGGCTCGCCCAGAGCGTGTTTTTTCGGCTTTTTTCGGAGAAAGAGAGGAAATGTATCGATTTTGTCGTGGACAGGGGTACTGGAGTTGCCTTATACTGAGTCTGACTTACTCAGGGAGGGCGGGAATGTCCTTTGGCCAGAAGCTGAAAGAACTGCGCATCCAGGCCGGCATGACGCAGGCGCAGCTGGCCGAGGTCAGTCTGGTCCCTCTGGGGACGATCCGAGACTACGAGCAAGGGAATCGCGATCCTTTGCTGTCAACCGCTCAGAAACTGGCTCGGGCCCTGAAACAGTCGCTGGACGTCTTTCCTCTGTCGCCGGCCGGGCGGTCGCGAAAACCGAAGGGGAAGTCCACGAGACCAGGGCCGCGCAAGAAGCCGGGCCGCGGCAAGGGAGCCGGCAGGACGTAGGCGGACGGCACGGAGCGGAAGCCGAAACACAGCGCGGGTAACCAGTTGCTTCCCGCATCTTT
>JBBSDR010001150.1:0-3274 GCA_038240465.1 Gemmatales bacterium | reverse complement strand
GATCCACGACCTGAAGAACGGCAACCCGCAGGCGCGGATCAGCGTCAAACTGGTCGCGGAGGTGGGCGTCGGCACCATCGCGGCCGGCGTCGCCAAGGCGCATGCCGATGTGGTGCTGATCAGCGGCCACGACGGCGGCACGGGCGCCTCGCCGCTGACGAGCATCAAGCACGCCGGCGCCCCGTGGGAGCTGGGCCTGGCCGAGACCCAGCAGACCCTGCTGCTCAACGACCTGCGCTCGCGCATCGTCGTCGAGGTGGACGGCCAGTTGAAGACCGGCCGCGACGTGGTCATCGGGGCGTTGCTGGGGGCGGAGGAGTTCGGCTTCGCGACCGGGCCGCTGGTGGCGCTCGGCTGCGTGATGATGCGCGTCTGCCACCTCAACACCTGCCCGGTCGGCGTGGCGACCCAGGATCCGCAGTTGCGCAAGAAGTTCACCGGCGACCCGGCCCATGTCGTCAACTTCATGCGCTTCATGGCCGAGGAAGTACGCGAGTTGATGGCCCAGATTGGCTTCCGCACCCTGGCCGAGATGGTGGGGCGCAGCGATCTGCTCGAGACGTCGCAGGCGCTCGATCAGTTCAAGCTCCACGGGGTGGATTTGTCGCCTATCTTCCATCGACCGAATGTCGGCCCCGAGGTGCGCCGTCACTGCACGCAGGCCCAGGACCACGGCCTCGACGCCGCCCTGGACCGCACGACGCTGCTGCCGCTCTGCCGGCCGGCCTTGGAGAGCGGCGAGGTCGTATCCGCTACCCTGCCGATCCACAACACCAACCGCGTCGTCGGCACGATGCTCGGCAGCGAGGTGACGCGCTGCTTCGGGCCTGACGGCCTGCCCGCCGATACGATCCGCCTGCACTTCAAGGGGTCGGCGGGCCAGAGCTTCGGCGCATTCGTGCCGCGCGGCATCACGCTCACCCTGGAGGGCGATGCCAACGACTACGTCGGCAAGGGGCTGTCGGGGGGCAAGATCATCATCTATCCCCCGGAAGGCTCGACATTCAAGGCGATGGACAACGTCATCATCGGCAACGTGGCCTTTTACGGCGCGACGAGCGGCGAAGCGTATATCCGCGGCATGGCGGGCGAGCGCTTCTGCGTCCGCAACAGCGGGCTGCACGCAGTCGTGCTGTCGGTGGGCGACCACGGCTGTGAGTACATGACGGGCGGCCGGGTGGTGGTACTCGGCCCGACGGGCAAGAACTTCGCGGCGGGCATGTCCGGCGGCATTGCCTACGTCTACGACGAAGACGACACATTCCCCAGGCGCTGCAACAAAGAGATGGTGCAGCTGTTTCCGCTGGAGGACGAAGAGGACGTGGCGGAGGTGCGGAACCTGCTGCGCAAGTTCCACGCCTACACCGGCAGCGACCGGCCGCTGCGGATGCTGCAAAACTGGGAGGAGCACCGGCCGCGGTTTGTGAAGGTGTACCCCAACGACTATCGCCGGGTGCTGGAGACGCAAAAACGCTACAAGGCGCAGGGCCTGCCCGACGAGCAAGCGATCATGGCGGCATTCGAAGAAAATGCGCACGACCTGGCGCGGGTGGGCGGCAAGTAAAGAAGGGGAGAGCGTCATGGGTAAGCCGACTGGTTTTCTGGAGTTCCCTCGCGAGCTGCCGATGGCCCATTCTCCGATCGAACGCACGCGGAGCTGGGACGAGTTTCACGGCCACGCTGGCGAGGTTTTGCTACGCCAGCAGGGCGCACGCTGCATGGATTGCGGCGTCCCGTTCTGTCACACTGGCGCCGTCATCGAGGGCATGGCTGCGGGCTGCCCCATCAACAACCTGATTCCGGAGTGGAACGACCTGGTGTACCGCGGTCTGTGGAAGGAAGCTCTCGATCGGCTGCACAAGACCAACAACTTCCCCGAGTTCACCGGCCGGGTCTGCCCGGCTCCGTGCGAGGGGTCGTGCGTACTCGGCATCAGCGAGCCGGCAGTCACCATCAAGAGCATCGAGTGCGCCATCATCGACCGGGGCTTCGAGGAAGGCTGGGTGAAGCCGGAACCGCCCGCGATGCGGACCGGCAAGAAGGTGGCGGTGGTCGGCTCCGGGCCGTCGGGGTTGGCCTGTGCCGCCCAGTTGAACCGAGCCGGGCATCACGTCACCGTCTTCGAGCGCGCTGACCGCATCGGCGGGCTACTCATGTACGGCATCCCGAACATGAAGCTCGACAAGAAGTACGTCCAAAGGCGCGTTGACCTGATGGCGGCGGAGGGTGTCGTCTTCGTCACGAACTGTGAGGTCGGCAAGGACATGCCGGCGCGGAAACTCCGCGACGACTTCGACGCTGTCGTCCTGTGCGGCGGGGCGACGAAGCCCAACGACTTCTTCGCGAAGACGGAGGGCCGCAACCTCAAGGGCCTCCACTTCGCGATGGAGTTCCTGCGCGCCAACACCAAAAGCCTGCTCGACAGCCAGCACCAGGACGGCAACTACATCTCGGCGAAGGACAAAGACGTCATCGTGATCGGCGGCGGCGACACGGGCACGGACTGCGTCGGCACGTCCATGCGGCACGGTTGCAGGAGCATCCTGCAACTGGAGATCATTCCCCGGCCGCCCGTTGGCCGCGCCGCCGACAACCCCTGGCCGCAGTGGCCGAAGATCTACCGTCTCGATTATGGCCAGGAAGAGGCGAAAGCGCTCTTTGGCGACGACCCGCGCCAGTATTCGATCCAGACGACAAAATTCGTTGGCGACGACACGGGACACATGAAGGAAATCCACACGGTTCGTGTCGAGTGGGTGAAGGACAACGGCCGGACGGTGCCGCGAAACATCTCCGGCTCGGAGCAGGTCTTCCCGGCCCAGCTCATCCTTTTGGCGATGGGCTTCAGCGGGCCGGAGAATCAGCTCCTCGACCAACTCGGTGTGGAGAAGGACAACCGGACCAACGCGAAGACGGAGCCGGGCAAGTACAGCACGAGCGTCGAGGGAGTGTTCGCGGCCGGGGACATGCGGCGCGGGCAGAGCCTGGTGGTCTGGGCAATCAACGAGGGCCGCGGGGCAGCCCGCGAGTGCGACAGTTATCTGCTTGGCAAGTCGGCTCTTCCGGATCGGGGTCTGCATCAAGACCAGCTTCCGTGCAGCGATCCTGGTCGTCCCGCCCTCCTCAACACATGAATGCCTGGTGAGAAAGGACCCTGGCCATCGCCTCGAACCTCAACTCTCTGGTTCGCCCACCGGTTCTCGGTTCCTTTGGCCTCATCGTGGGCTTTGTAAGGAAACGCCGATTTTCGGTTGCGTTACATTTCATTTCAGTC
>JBBSDR010001149.1:0-3276 GCA_038240465.1 Gemmatales bacterium | reverse complement strand
GCGTCGGTCAATTTCCTCAGTCTCCCCGGCTGCCTGTTCGGGAGACATGTACGATAGCGTTCCGAAAATCTGCCCAGAAACGGTCAGTCCTGTCTGGCCTTCGGCCTTAGCGAGTCCGAAGTCGGTGATCTTAGGCGTGCGGAGCGGGGAGGGCTTACCGCCCGGTGCCTCCGAACCGGGGAGTGTAAACTCCTCGCTCACCAGGAGAACATTCGCCGGCTTGAGGTCGCGGTGGATGATGCCCTGCTCGTGGACATAGTCCATGCCTCGGGCCAGCTTCTCGACGAGACCAGCGGCCTCCATTGGCGATAAAGTCGTGCTCTCCAGGTACTTCTTCAGAGAGGGGCCCTGGATATATTCCATGCTAAAAAACGGCTTGCCGTCGTGCTCGCCAACCTCGTAAATCTGCACGATATTGGGATGCTGCAGCCGAGCCATCGCTTCCGCCTCGCTCTTGAAGCGCAGCCGAACCTGGGGCGCGGTCAGGGCCGCGTCGTGGATCATCTTCAGCGCGACACGCCGGTTGAGACTTCGTTGATGGGCCTCACGGACGACACCCATTCCGCCGGACCCCAACGCCCTGATGAACTCGTAACCCGGCGGCATTGTCGGCGGAATTCCGGACGGCAAAAGGGAATTATGATCGGGGAGTCCGGTCGGTCGTTCTGCGTCCGGCTGAATGTCGGCGCGTTGTTCCCGCGGCGTCTTGGGCGAGGCATCCTCGGCTGCCGGGTCCTGGATTGCTCCAGGGATCTTCATCACATCGTCCAGTAGAGCATCCAGCCCGGCCAATTCATCGGACGATGCAGGGAGGTTCGCGATGCTCATTTGTTGTCTCCCACCGTCAAGGCAATTTTCAGAGCGACCCGAGCGTTGTGAAGCCAGCTCGCAATTGTCCTTGGCGTCACTCCAAAACGCTCAGCGAGGCAGTCGTCTGTCCAGCCGACCTGAAAATACCGCAGGTAGATCAGCTCTTGCTCACGTTCCGGCAAGGTTCCCAGAGCGACGGCCAGGCGATCTTTTTCTTCAGCTCGAGACAGGGATTCGTTTGGACTAGGGCCTTGATCAGGCACTTGTCCGGCAATCGCCAGCGGTACTCTGTGTGCCTGGCGTTTCTTCGCCCCATTTCTTCGGCGCAGGTCCTTTGCTAAGTTCGAGATGATTTGCCACAGCAAGGCACGAAACTCTGCAAAACTGTTCCCTCTGAATTGCTCCAGGTGGAGGTACGCCTTGAGCAAGCCCTCTTGCGCAAGGTCAGAAGCGTCATTCTTATCGACCAACAACCGGTTCGCCTTCCGTCTGGCAGCGGGACGCAGTTCCTCGAACACCTGTCCAACCTGATCTCGATCCCCTCGGATCAACCGTTCTCCTGCCGGCATCTTCATTGTTGAATCGCTGGCCATCGTATGTTCCTCTGTTCATCCTAGCTGTAGGCAAGGTGGAGTTGCAGCTTATTCCTGCCACTTATGAAGACGAAAGTCCCGCGCGACCCTGAAGTAAATTGTTTATTTTTCTTTCGCACCCATTATACGCATGCGCGGCTTCTGGGTGTCGGGCTATTTCCGTCTTCTTCCTTAGGTGAGGCACAGCAGGGTTCCGGTAGGTGGCCGGTATTCCCGATCCCTGCCGATCCATTTCACGATTTCCGGGCAGCCTCATTCCCGGAACCCATTCGGAGGAGGACGACACATGCAATCTGTTCAAACGCCCACTATCTGGGGAGCCTTGCTCCTGCTCCTGGCAGTCAACGACGGTCTCGCCCAAGATCGCCCGTCGGAGCACGACCAGATCGTGGCCGAGTTCAATAGGCTCGAAGTCAAGCGCGCCGCTGTGCGGGAAGAACGCGACAAGATGCGGCAGGAGGCCCAAGCCCTGTTACGCGACTTGTCGCCCCTAGAGCAGGAGCGGCAGCGCGGGGAGAAGGAGATCGAGAACCTTCGGAGTACTCGCCAAGCCCACCGGGCGGAACTCTCCCGGCACGACGCTGCTTACGCCGCGATCGTGGCACGAGACGAGAAGCACAAGGCCGCGTTCGCAGCTGCGAAGGAGCGCGCTGGGGACCGGGACGCGGCCATCGGGCGCGAGAACGCCGACTTGCAAGCCGCCATTGCCGCCCGCAATAAGTACAACCGGGAGTTACGGACCAAGGTATCGATCCCCGACGCCGACCTACAGCGGCTCGCGCGGATGGACGAGCATCTACGGGCCCGGATGAAGCGGCTCGACGCCGCTCAAGAGGAGAACTGGGCGACCGCGAAGGCCGACAAGGCCCGGCTCGACCAGGAGGCCGCAGCCACGCATCAGGAGTACGCCCGACTCAAGGAGCAGTCCGCCGACCTCGGACGCCGGATAGACGGGTATCTGGCCGCGGTGGAGGCCAACGTTCAGGCCCTTCGGGCGTTCCAGGCCAAGCGGGCGCCCTGGTTTCACAAGAGCGCGGACTTCCAAGGACGGGCGGAGGTGCTGCGCCTTCGTGAGTCGTGGCTCGACCGCGACTACGGGCAACTGAGTGCCCGGCATCAGGACTGGCTGCGGCGTTCGCAAGGGACGCCGAAGCCCCAGGTGCCGCCTGCGGTCGCCGATCGGACGGACGCCGAAGCGAAACTCAAGCAGGCCGAAAAGACCCTGACCGAAGTCCACTCGGGGCTCAAGTGGATTGACCGCGCCATCTGGGTTAGCACGATCTCGAAGGGGAAAGCCCTGACCCCGATTGACCCGGCCGTGGACGCAATGAAGGAGTTTCTCAAGCGTGCCCGGAGTGCCGCCAGCGACCTGGAGAGCGGGTTACGGACCCAGCTCGGCAACCGGCGCCCGCCCGCCGACCAACCGCCGGTGCTGACCGCGGCCCACCTGCAGCGGCGGTTCGTGCTGGAGGACATCTCGGTCGTCGTGCGTCCCGGCGAGGTCGTCGGTCTGGCCGGGCTGCTGGGTTCCGGCCGCAGCGAGACGGTGAAGGCCATCTTCGGTGCCCTGCCGCTGGATTCCGGGACGGTGACGGTCGCCGGCCACCCACTCACCCGTGCGACGCCGGCCTCCAGGATTCGGGCCGGGGTCGGCATGCTGCCCGAGGATCGGAAGGCCGAGGGTCTGATTCCGGAGCTCTCCATCCGTGACAACATCGGCCTGGCCGCGCTTCCGCATTTTTCGGTCGCCGGATTCGTCTCGCGTCGCAAACAGGGCGAAATCGTCGAGGTCTTCATGAAACGCCTGCGGATCAAGGCATCCGGACCGGACCAGAAGGTTGCCGAACTGTCGGGCGGCAATCAGCAGAAGGTG
>JBBSDR010001148.1:0-3278 GCA_038240465.1 Gemmatales bacterium | reverse complement strand
GCGGCCGGCCCGCCGGTGTGGTGCTGGAGGAACTGCTGTGACGCCAACCCTGTGGAAATACACCGTCCGCGAGGTGCAGCGCCGGCCGGGGCGAACACTGCTGACGCTCCTCGGCATCGTCATCGGCGTTGCCACCATCGTCGCCATCACCGCCACCACTCGGGCCACGCGCCGATCCTACCAGAGCATGTTCGAGGAACTCGGCGGCAAGGCGGCCCTTGAGATTGTCGCGCCGGGCCAGGGCGGCTTCGATCCCGCGCCGGTGTTGGGGACGATGGCAGACGTCAAGGAGGTCGAAGCGGCGGTCGGCGTCATCCAGAGCCGGGCCGGTCTGATGACGAAGAAGGGCATCATTCCTCTACTCGTCCTCGGCATCGATCCGGAGCGCGACCAGGCTGTGCGCCAGTGGGAGATCCGGCATGGCCGCGACCTCGTCAATGGCCCCGGTGTGCTGATCGGCGGCAATTTCGCGGCCCGGGTGGGCATCGGCCTGGGCGACCCTATCACCCTGACGGAGACGGGGCCGACTGGGCTGACGGTCGTCGGCCTGCTCGAAACCCACGGCCCGGCGACGTTCAACGGCGGTGCCATTGCCGTGATGCCTTTGCACTCGGCCCAGAAGCTCTTCCGCCTGGAGGGACAGGTCAACAGCGTCCAACTGGTGCTGCGCGAGGGGTCCGATCCAACACGGGTCCAGGAGGAGATCGAGTCCCGGTTGACAAGGGGCGTGCAGGTGCAGACGCCGGTGGCGCGGGCCTCGCTGGGGCGGAGCAGCCTGATGTCCACCGAGCAGGGGCTGAGCGCTCTCAGCGTCGTCTCGCTGGTCGGCGGCGGCTTCGTCATCCTCAACTCGTTCTTGATGAACCTCGGCGAGCGCCGCCGGCAACTGGCCATCCTGCGTTCGCTGGGAACGACGCGGCGTCAGCTGACGATGTTGCTGCTGCGCGAGGCGATCCTGCTTGGAGCGGCGGGGACCGTGCTGGGCATGGGGTTGGGCGTGCTGCTGGCGCGCGGGCTGGTCCACATGCTCCAAGGATTGCTCGGCGTGACGCTGCCGCCGATGCGGATTGGCGCGGAGCCATTCGTGCTGGCCGTCCTCTTCGGGCCGGGATTGGCCGTGGCCGCGACGATCGTTCCGGCGTTGCAGGCAGGGCGGCGCTCGCCCCTGGAAGCGATGCACCCTCGACGCACGGTCCCCGAACCGTCCAAGTCGCGGCCGCGCTGGCCGACGGTCGCCGGCCTGGGCGCCATCCTGCTCTGTGGCGTGTTTCTGTCGGGGAGCCTGGGGGGCTGGTGGGGACAGGAGGTCAGCACCGCCCTGCTCGCACCCGGCATGATGCTGTTCCTGATCGGCTGTGTCTTCGTGCTGCCGTCCGTGCTGACTCCCCTCCTGAAGCTGACTCGAATCCTCATCGGGCCGATCTTCGGAGCGGAGGGAAAGCTGGCATTTAGGCAGTTGGAACGCCAGCACACTCGCACGGCCCTGACGTCGGGCGTGCTGTTCATCGGCGTAATGGTGACCAACGCATTCGGCAACTCGCTGCTGAACAACATCGACGACATCGACCGCTGGTATAAGCGGACGATCCCGGCCGACTTCCTGGTGCGCGGTTCGGTGCCTGATCCCGGAACGTTGTGGTCCTCGTCGCTGAAGCGCGAGATCGGTGCCGACCTCGCCCGGCTGGACGGCGTCGCGGAGGTGGGCCGGATCAACTTCGTCCTGGTGTGGCCGCAGGGAGTGCCGGCGATCTTGCTGGCCCGAGACTATCCCGCTGACAGGGAGTTGTCACTCGCTCTCGTCGAGGGAAACGCGGAGCAAGTGCGTGCCGGCCTGGCGCGCGGCGAGACAGTTCTCGGCTCGGCCCTGGCTCATCGCACGGGCCTGGGCGTCGGCGACGAGTTCGTGCTGAAGACGCTGCAAGACAACCGGAAGTTGCGCGTGGCCGGCGTGGTCAAGGAATACACCGTCGGTGGGCTGGCGCTGTACATGAACTGGGACGCGGGACAGAAACTGCTCGGCCTCAAGGATGTGAACGTCTTCGAGGTCTATGCGGAGCCGGGTCGAGTCAAGCAGGCCGAGGAGAGCGTGCGCGGCTACTGCGACCGCAAGGGGTTGCTGGCCCTGAGCAACGCTCAGGTGCGCGGCGGCGTCGATACGGCGGTCAAGTCGGTCGAGGGTTTTCTGTGGGTGCTGATTGTGCTGGTGTTCGTGGTGGCGGCGCTGGGGATCGTCAATACGTTGACGATGAACGTCCACGAGCAGACGCGCGAACTGGGTGTGTTGCGGGCGATTGGCCTGAAGCGCGGCCAGTTGCGCAAGCTGGTGCTTGCGCAAGCGGCGGGGCTGGGATTGCTGAGTGTCTTGCCCGGTATTGCGGCTGGTATTGTGCTGGCCTGGCTGATGAACGCGGCGACTTATTCGTTCTCGGGTCATCGGGTCGATTTCACGTTGCGCGTGGGATTCATGGCTGGCTGTGCGGCGGCGGCGCTGATCGTCGCGCTACTGGCGGCGATTCTGCCGGCGCGGCGTGCGGCCCGGCTGCGGATCATTGAGGCGCTGCATTACGAGTGAGCGGCGATTACCAAAGGCGAGCGGGGCCAGTAATGGCCCCGGTTTGATGCAACCTTCGTGTGACGAGAGCCAGGCTTGCTGGAGTGAGTTCATGCCTGAGTCATCATCTCCGCCGCTATCTCCAATGGGTGCGGCACCATCCTTCAAGAAGTTCTTGTTGTGGAAACTTCTCGGAATCCTTGTTGGAGGAGTTGCTGGGGCAATTCTCGTGGGAAATGCAATCGTTTGGTTACATGATCCGGCCCATGTTTGGGAAAGGGCATTCCCCCCTGAGGGGATTATCGGAGCAGTAGGTGGTGTCCTTCTGGGCGGCACGCTGGCAGGTGGCCGGATTGGGGTGTTAGGGGTTTCGCTCCTCGTCGGGACAGCGGCAGGTCTATTCCTCGGCTACGCAGTTCAATCTTCCTACAAATCCGGACTCTTCGTCCTGGGGGCTATGGCGGGGCTTCTAATGGGGTTCGTCGTTGGGCTGTTCTGGGAGATCAAAATCTCTCGCTCGGCACCGCCAAAGTAGACAGCTTTTTCTACGCAAGGACCTTCACGGTATACTCTGGGGTGGGATGTGGCTTTTGCTGGCGAAGACGTGCTGAGAGCAGTTGAGAAAGGGTGGATGACAAATCATGCTATTACCTCGGCACAGAAGAAACGCACGCTTTCTTGTAGCCGAAGTCGCCAGACTTCGGGCCAGCAAGGCACCCGAAGTCTG
>JBBSDR010001147.1:0-3279 GCA_038240465.1 Gemmatales bacterium | reverse complement strand
CTGGTAAGGCGAGCGGCCGTTACAAACAACCCGGGTGGGACCGGCGCCTCGCCGGCCCGGACCGGCGCGACGCCTGACCCACCGGGTAGTTCACCTCTTGCCGGTCGCCTAAGCGGACTTCCCGACCTTCTTCTTCCGGAGCTTCGGCTTCGCGGGCATGGGGGTCGCCTCGAGCGATGGGGGTAAACGATGGGGGTAAGACTTCAGCCGTCTTCCCCATCATTATACGGAAGTGTATGCTGGAGGTAAGGTTAGCAGTTTCGGAGAGGTGCCGGAGTGGCCGATCGGGCCGGTCTCGAAAACCGGTGTGCGGGCAACCGTACCGAGGGTTCGAATCCCTCCCTCTCCGCTTGTCTGCTGGCCGATGTATCATAAGTGCTTGACACATCGGCCTTTGCTTTTCTGAGTGATCCTCAGAACTTCCCGTTTGGGGCGTCCTTTGTGGCGTTTTGTAGCGGGAGGGTTCTCTGAGGATGTCATGGCCAAGAAGTCAACCTCGTTTCGCATCGGCAAGGTTCTCGCCTACCTCCGAGGTCAGGTCTGGTACCTGTGCTACCACGACAATGGACAACGAAGCCGCCCCCGCGTCGGATCCGACAAGGAGGCCGCCCGACAGCTTGCCGCCCAGATCAATGCTCAACTCGCGGTCGGCGCTCCCGCCGCCCTGAGCTTCAAACCACTGTCCATCGCCGAACTACGTCGCCGCTGGCTGGAGCACCACGAACAGGTCCTCCGTTCCTCCGTCCAGACCATCGCCCGCTATCGCACGGCCACTGACCACTTGGTCCGCTTCCTCGAGGCAGGCCCCGTGCGGTATGCCTCCAATTTCCTCAGCAGCCACGCCGCCGAGTTCGTCCGCCATCTTCGCCATCTGCATGTCTCGCCCAACGGTCACGCCAACACGCCGAAACGCCCCCTGATGGATAAGGGGCTGCGCTACGTCCTGGAATGCTGCCGCGCCCTGTTCAACTTCGCCGCCCGCCATCGGCACCTGTCACCCTACGCCGACAACCCCTTCCGTCTGCTCGACATCGATCGCATCCCCGTCGAGAACACCCGGCCAATCACTCTCTTCATGGCCGAGCAGGAGCGCGCCTTCCTGGAAGCCTGCGACGAGTGGCAGTTCCCGGTCTTCCTCACCCTGATGCCGACCGGGCTGCGTCCAGGGGAGCTGACCCATCTGCTGTTGCCCGAAGACATCGACCTGGAGGGGAGGCTGCTGCGCGTGTGCAACAAGCCGCGGCTGGGCTGGCAGGTCAAGACGCGCGACGAGCGCGACATCCCTATGGTCCCACTCCTCGTCGAGGTTCTCCGCATCCACCTTGGCCAGCGCCGGCTCGGACCGGTCTTCCAGCGGCGGAAGTTTCGGACGTCGCCGTCGCACAGCGCGCTCCCTGTGAAGAGACTCGAGGAGGAACTGATGCGGCGTCTGGCTGAACACCAGCAACAGGCGGGACAATCGATCGCACGGGCGGAGCGGAACCGCCTGGCACGACGGCTGTGGCGCGAGGCGGGCGCGGTCGAGGAGAACCGGGTCCGCCTCGAGTTCATGCGGCTGACGCGGGCCATCAGCCTGCCGGAATGCACGGCCCCGAAGATGCTACGGCACCTGTTCGCGACCGCCTTGCAGGAGGGCCGTGTCGATCCGCTCATCCGCAACGAGCTGATGGGGCATGTCGCGGCGGGGGAACGGACGGCAGGACATGGGCTGGCCATGACCGCCGTCTACACCCACACGCGCGACGAGACACGTCGCCAGCAACTGGAGCAGGCTCTGCAAGACCGCCCTGCGGTTCTGGTCGCCCGGCGCTGGCTTGAGGCCCGAGAAGCAGCGATGCGCTAAATTGACAGCACTTTTGCGTCATAATTACATGAAGAGGAGGGCTTACCGTTTGTCGTCCTCCGCAACCGGCCCTGCCGATCCCCTTGTGAAGTGATCGGCAGGGCCGGTTTTCGTGTTGAGTCAGGTCTGCTCAAGCAAAGCGACCGAGGCGTTGGCCCGACAAGCAGCACATGACTAAAAACAACGACCCGATAAGAAGCTAGTGTTCTGTCAACCTTCGATTGACGGGTAGCTTTTCCGAAGTTTCAGGCGTGCGGCGGCCAAGGTGAAGGTCCAGTGGATGCGAACCTGGCGAGCATTCCTGGGCTTCTCCCAGGCGGCAACCGCAGCAGCAACCTTCGCCTGACAGTCCATGCGACAGTCAAGACACTGTCGATTCATGATACTGAGTTCCGTCTCGGCCCTGTTCAGCCAACTACCATGCTTGGGCGTATAGTGGAACTCGATCCTGTCCAGAATCCGGCGAGCGCTCTCTGGGGCGAACGCCTCGTACAAACTCCCCCCGCTGTGCGTGTTCAGGTTGTCCTGCACCAGCCTGATCTTCTCCGCTCGGGGGTAATGCACCTCCACCCGTTCGCGGATGCATTCGGCGTAGTCACGCCGCGTCCGTCGTGCGGTTACCTTGACGTGACGCCAACCCCGCAACGGTTCGCACATCATGAACTGGTTGCTCACCCCTTTGCGTTCGTACTCGTAGTCGATCCGGCCCTTCTTCCCCGGCTTGTGGCTCTGCGGCCTCTTCACCTCGCCGAAGAGTTGTTTGCTGGCCTCGTCGAAACAAACCACCGGGTAGCGCGGGTTGTACGCCAGACCGTAGATCTGAAGCACGTCTTCCATCCGCCAGACGTACTCGCCATCGGCGTCGGCTGGCACACACCAGGTCTTCACAGCCCAGGGGTCCCTGTCGTTTTTTTGAGAGCCTGACGGACGGTTTCGGTGCTGAGCGACTTGACCAGGCCCAACGCGACCCGTTCGTCTGCCAACAGGTCCAAGGTCCAGTGGCAGCGTCCTTCGGGCGGGTCGCTGCAGGCCAGCCGGACCAGTTGTTGCTCGACATCCCCCTTGATGTTGATCTTGTCCGGCCGGGGCGGCTGAGGCTTGTGATCCAGAGCAGCGAGGAAGCCCTCGGTGACAAACCGCTGGCGAACGCGGGTGATGGTTCGTGGCCCGATCCCCAGAGCGCTGACGATGTCGTCATCGGTCCGGGTCGGGCCTGGAGAAGTGTCGGCCAACAGGAGGACACGAGCGTGGATGAGTTTCCGGGCTGCGGCCTTCCCAGTGGAGACCAGTTGCTCCAACTCGGCTCGCTCCTCCGCTGTCAATGTCACTCGGTACTTGTCCATGACCATACCCCGTTACTTGAATTCATTCCGTCGCGTATTGTCAAGTAATGAGGTCCGCAATCGCCTGTCAATCGAAGATTGACGGAACACTAG